>DASSNR010000010.1:0-6342 GCA_035687925.1 Gemmatimonadaceae bacterium
GTTCCGAGTCCCGAGTCCCGAGTCCCGAGTCCCGATGAAGCACGTGCTCGCCATCGACCAGGGTACCACCGGTACCACCTGTCTCATGCTCGACGAGCGCGGGCGTGTGGCGGGACGCGGCTACCGCGAGATTACGCAATACTACCCGAAGCCCGGCTGGGTGGAGCACGACCCGCGCGAGATACTCGATCGCACCATCGATGCGGCGCGCGAGGCGATCGCGGCCGCGCGCGTGCTGCCCGACGCCGTCGGCATCACGAACCAGCGCGAGACGACGGTGCTCTGGGACCGTCGAACCGGCGAACCGGTGGGACGTGCCATCGTCTGGCAGGACCGTCGGACTGCGCCGCGCTGCGCCGCGCTCGCCGGCGAATCGGCAGAGATCGCGGAGCGCACAGGGCTCGTCGTCGATGCGTACTTCTCCGCGACCAAGCTCGAGTGGATGCTCGGCCAGGATGCTGTCGCGCGTCGGGCTGCGTCGGGGGAGCTCGCTGCGGGCACGATCGACAGTTGGCTCGTCTGGAACCTCACGCGCGGCGCCGTACACGCCACCGATCCCACGAATGCGTCGCGCACCATGCTGTTCGACATCCGCGCGCTGTGTTGGAGCGATGAGCTCTGTCGCCTCTTCGGTGTTCCGAGGGAGCTGCTCCCCGAGGTGCGCCCGTCGAGCGGCACCTTCGGTGTGGTCCACTCATCGGTCTTCGGTCGCGAAATCCCGATTGCGGGGATCGCCGGCGATCAACAGGCCGCGCTCTTCGGGCAGGGATGCTGGTCGCCGGGGGAAGGGAAGAACACGTACGGCACGGGCGCATTCCTTCTCCTCAACACCGGCCGCACGCGCGCCGAGGCCGGCGGTGGGCTGCTCGCGACCGTCGCATGTGACGCGCAGGGCCAACCCGCGTACGCGCTCGAGGGCGCGATCTTCATTGCGGGTGCTGCCGTGCAATGGTTGCGCGACGGACTCGGCGTCATCTCGTCCGCTGCGGAAACCGAAGCGCTCGCGCGCAGCGTCGCGTCCACCGACGGCGTCTACTTCGTCCCCGCGCTCGTCGGACTCGGCGCGCCGCACTGGGAGCCGAATGCACGCGGCACCATCGTCGGGCTGACGCGCGGCACGACACGCGCGCACCTCGCACGCGCCGCGCTCGAGGCCATGGCCTACTCGACGGCCGATGTCCTCGCGCTCATGCGCGACCGGAGCGGCCTCGCCTTCACGGCGCTCGCCAATGCACCGCTCCGTGTCGATGGCGGCGCCACCGCGAACGATTGGCTCATGCAATTCCAGGCGGACGTCCTCGGCACGCCCGTCGAGCGTCCCGATATGATCGAGACGACCGCACTCGGTGCCGCGGGACTCGCGGGCATCGCGGAGGGCGTGTGGCCCGATGCTGCGACGTTCTTCGCGACGCGCGAGTACACGCACTTCGAGCCCGGCGAGGGCACCATCGCTGCACGAGCAGGCGCCGCCGAGTGGACGCGCGCCGTGCGCGCCACGCTGAGCTGGGCCAGGGATCCCAAGCGGGGCCGGCTGGCCTGATATCGCACGACCGACCACGAGCACTGTTCCACAATCACCTCGTCGCATGTCGCAGAATTCAGCACGTACAGTCTCTCGTCTCGCCCGCGCGCTCGATACCCACTGCGCCGCGCTCTCCGCGTGCCGGCGTTGCGGCTTCGAGGACGCTGCGGTCGTTCCGATCCTTTCGCCTGCACGCGACACGCGCGCGATGCTCGTCGGTCAGGCGCCGGGAAAGACGGAAGTCGGCGACCGCCGCGCCTTCGCGGGCCGAGCCGGGAAGACACTCTTTCGTTGGCTCGAGACGGCCGGCGTGAGCGAGCCCGAGTTTCGCGAGAGGGTCTACATCGCCGCCATCACGCGGTGCTATCCGGGGCCCAGCCCCAGCGGGCGCGGCGATCGCGTCCCATCGCCGCGCGAGCGCGCACTGTGCAGCGAGTGGCTCGACGCTGAGCTCGCGCTCATCCGTCCCGCGCTCATCATCCCCGTCGGCCGACTCGCCGTCGATCGCTTCCTTCGCCCCGCGCCGCTCGATCAGCTGATCGGCCGCGTGCACGAGGTCGAGCACGTAGGCGGCACCTCGCGCGTGATCCCGCTCCCGCACCCCTCGGGCGCGAGCAGCTGGGTGAATCTCCCCGCGAACCGCGCGCTGCTCGACCGCGCGCTCGACCTCCTCGGACGTGAGCTGCGCGCACTCGGCGTCGGGCGGGCCACCACACGGGAATCACGTGCCGTCCGGAGGACCGCCTGACCGATGCTGCGCGTCCGGGCACGTCTGCTATATTCTACGGGTATATTGGACGGTCTCGCGGTACACGCGGACGCCTGCTGGAGCCGCAGGCTCCGTCGTTCGACCAACGCGTCGTGTCCGGAATTCGCCCTCCATCACCCCGTGCCTCACGAGTGACAATCGATGAGCGACAAATCAGGTGGCTCGGAAATCGCTACCGAACGTCGGTCGAACCTGGTGCTGCGCGCACTCGTCGGCGAAATGCTGGATCGTGTGCGGGAACTGAGTCGTCGCACCACCGCGTGGACCCCCGAGGAACGCACACAGGCGGAGGCCGAGCTCGAGGCCATCATGGCACACGTACGCCGTGAGGCCTTGCGTGCGCATGAGCCGGCGGAATAGCCGTTCTTTCTCTGCGGGGCACTGAAACCATGAAAGCGCGAAGCAAATTCGTGATCGGCGGGGCCCTCATTCTCGGGACGGCTGGCTATCTCATGGCCAGCTCCATCCGGGACACGGGCGTCTACTATCTCACGCCCACCGAGCTCGCGGCCAAGGTGTCGCAGGATTCGTCGTTCTACGAGACGGGCGTGAAGGTCGGCGCTCGTGTCGTCCCGGGCTCGATCGTCCGAAACGCGGCCGACCGCGAGCTGGATTTCCGCGTGACGGATGGCGCGCACAGCTATCCCGTGACGTACCGCGGCCTCGTCCCCGACATGTTCACCGATAGCGTGGACGTCGTGCTCGAGGGACGCCTCGCGCACAACGGGACCTTCCGCGCGACGAGCGTGCTCACCAAGTGCGCGTCGCGCTACGAGAACGCGCCGCAACAGCAGAAGTACCGCGAGACGCCCGGGTACAAGACGCACACGACGACGACCGCATCCGCATCGCGCACATGATTCTCATCGGCGAGCTCTCGCTCTGGGTCGCGCTGCTGATGGCGGCCTGGGGCACGACGGTCGGCTTCGCCGGCGGATTCACCAAGCGGGCCGACCTCGTGGCCAGCGCCGAGCGTGCGCTGTACGCGACGTTCGGCTTCGTGGTGCTCGCCGCGATCGGTCTCTGGACCGCGCTCCTCACCTCCGACTTCTCCTTCGAGTACGTCGCCTCCTACACGAGCGCGAATCTCCCGAGCATCTACAAGTTCACGGCGTTCTGGGGCGGACAGTCCGGATCGCTCCTCCTCTGGGTGCTGATCCTCTCGCTGTACTCGGGGATCGTCGTCTTCGCCAATCGACACAAGAATCGCGAGCTCATGCCCTACGTGATGGGCACGCTCGCGGCGATCGAGCTCTTCTTCCTGGCGACGATCGCCTTCGGCTCGAATCCGTATCAGCGACTCGGCTGGGTGCCCCCCGATGGAACGGGGCTCAACCCGCAGCTGCAGAATCCGTTCATGGCGGCGCATCCGCCCAATCTGTACATGGGCTACATCGCCACGTCGGTGCCGTTCGCGTTCGCCGTGGCTGCGCTCATCACGCGACGTCTCGATAAGCAGTGGCTCGCCGCCGTGCGCCGCTGGTCGCTCCTCTCGTGGTTCTTCCTCACGATCGGCATCACGCTCGGCATGTGGTGGGCGTACGTCGAGCTCGGCTGGGGCGGCTACTGGGCGTGGGATCCGGTGGAGAATGCATCGTTCCTCCCGTGGCTCACCGGCACCGCGTTCCTGCATTCGATCATGGTGCAGGAGAAGCGCGGCATGCTCCGCAAGTGGAACGTCACGCTCGTCGTGTCGACGTTCCTGCTCTCGATCTTCGGCACCTTCATCACTCGCAGCGGCGTGATCTCCAGCGTGCACGCCTTCGCGCAGTCGTCGGTGGGCTACTGGTTCGGCGGATTCCTCATCCTCGCCATCGCCTTGACCGCGTATCTCGTCGGCACACGCCTCAAGGACCTGCAGGCGACCGCGCAGCTCGAGAGCATGGTGAGCCGCGAGGCGAGCTTCCTCTTCAACAATCTGCTCCTCGTTGGCATCGCCTTCGCGATTTTGTGGGGGACGCTCTTCCCGATCATCAGCGAAGCGGTGAAGGGCACGAAGATCACGGTCGGTCCGCCGTTCTTCAATCAGGTGAACGTTCCGCTCGGGCTCCTGCTCCTCGCGCTCACCGGGATCGGACCGCTCATCGCATGGCGGCGGGCGTCGGTGGCGAACATCAAGCGGCAGTTCACCGGTCCGATCATCGGCGGCATCGTTGTCGGCGCGGTGCTGCTCGGGCTCGGCATGCGCGATCCGTATGCGCTCATCGCCTACACGCTTGCGGGATTCGTCCTCACGACCATCCTGCAGGAGTTCCACAAGGGCGTGGGTGCTCGGCGTCGCATGTATGGCGAGAATCCATTCAGCGCGCTCTTCCGTCTCATCGCGCGCAATCGCCGCCGCTACGGCGGCTACATCGTGCACGTCGGCGTCGTCGTGCTCTTCGTCGCCTTTGCCGGTCTCGCTTTCAAGAAGACGTTCGACGTCACCCTCAAGGCGGGTGAGTCGTTCGAGGCGACGGATCCGTTCGGCCACCAGTGGCGCTTCACGAGCCAGGGCGTGTCGTCATACCAGCAGCTCAATCGCGACGTGACCGCCGTACTGCTCGAGGTGCATCGCGACGGCAAGCCCGCTGGATTCATCAAGTCGGAGAAGCGGCAGCATGTGGACAGCCGCGGCTTCCCGACCTTCAACCCGTCTACCGAAGTCGGACTCAAGTACGGACTCCGGCAGGACGTCTACATGGTGCTCGCCGGCGTCACCGGCACCCCGGGCAACGAAACGGCCGAGGT
This sequence comes from Gemmatimonadaceae bacterium, assembly GCA_035687925.1. Classification (GTDB taxonomy): domain Bacteria; phylum Gemmatimonadota; class Gemmatimonadetes; order Gemmatimonadales; family Gemmatimonadaceae; genus DASSNR01. Next base: position 5,022 of record DASSNR010000010.1, read on the forward strand.
CCGCATTGACTTCAACCCGCTCGTCGTGTGGGTGTGGTACGGTGGATTGATCATGGCCATCGGCGGATTGATCGTGATGTGGCCGCAAGCCGAGCGCCGAAAGGTGCAGGCCGGGTACGTGGCGCAGCTGGCGCCAGAACATGAGAAGGCGATTGTATAAGCTGTGAGCTATGAGCTCTGAGCTGTGGGCTATGAGTTTGGTTCTGAGCATGGAGATTGAGCATGCCTGTGACTCACAGCCCCACTCACGGCCCACAGCTCACAGCTCAGAGCTCACAGCCCGATGAATTCTGTCTTATGACTGACTCGACAATCTCCCGCCGGCAATTCCTTGGCGCCGTCGCGACCGGCCTTGCAGCCGCCGCGATTCCGTCCGCGCTCATCGCGCAGGGCGTGCAGCAGGGTAGTGGCCAGCAGATCAGTGCGGCGACGAACATGGCGATGGACGACGGCCGGTATCGTCCCGTGCGGCTCCCGTCCAAGGGGAGCGGTCCGTCGATGGCGGCGAAACAGCGCGACGAGCTCGAGCGCCACATCCATTGCCAGTGTGGATGCACCCTCGACGTCTACACCTGCCGCACGACCGACTTCACCTGCTCGGTATCACCCGCCATGCACCATGATGTGATGGCGCTCGTCGACGGCGGCTACAGCGCGCAGGAGATCATCAACGCGTTCGTGCACGTCTACGGCGAGAAGGTGCTCATGGCGCCGCCGAAGCGCGGCTTCGATCTCACCGGGTACCTGACGCCGTTCGCCGCACTCGGCGGTGGTGTCGCGCTCGTCGTCGCGCTGCTGCGCAAGTGGCGTCCCGCAACGGCCGATGGTGCGCCGGTCGCCGAGCTCCCCGTCGATGCGACACCAGATGAGCTCGCGCGCCTCGACGCCGCCATGCGGAGCGACGATTCGTGAGCGCGCTGATCGTCGGCACCATCCTCGCGCTCGCTGCGCTGACGTTCGTGCTGTATCCGCTCTTCAGCGACGTGCGCCCGCATCGCGTGGCCGTGCGTGCCGCCGAGTCGGAGCCGAGCGCTGCGCAAGCCGCGATCGCCGCGCTGCGTGAGGTGGAATTCGATCGCGAAACAGGAAAGCTCTCCGACTCCGACTACGCGAAGCTCAAAGCGGACTACACCCGCGAGGCGCTCGCCGCGATGCGTGCGCAGGATGCGACGAGCGCGGCGGTGGGCGACGACGAAGTGGAGGCCGCGATCCTCAAGTATCGGACGCGCGTGCTCGCCTGTCCGACCTGCGGCCCGCGTCCGGAGCCCGATGCCGCCTTCTGCTCGAGTTGCGGCCGGTACCTCGCCGGCCAGTGCGGCGC
>DASSNR010000298.1:0-2099 GCA_035687925.1 Gemmatimonadaceae bacterium
GGGCGCGCCGCGCACGCGATCTTCGCGTCGCGCGAGGCGCGCACCCAGGCGGCGCGCGTGCATCGCGAGGTGGGGAACAGCGACCTCGTCACGTGCATCGGCGTTTCGCCCGCGTTCCGCCGCGCGGTGGAGCTGGCACGCAAGGTGGCGGTGACCGATGCATCGGTGATGATCACCGGCGAGAGCGGGACGGGGAAGGAAGTCATCGCGCAGCTTGTGCACCGGCACAGCTACCGCGCGAATCAGAAGCTGGTGCCGATCAACTGCGCGGCGCTCCCCGAGAACCTGCTCGAGTCCGAGATGTTCGGGCACCGGAAGGGCGCCTTCACGGGCGCCGATCGCGACAAGCCCGGGCTGCTCGAGGTGGCGAACGGCGGGACGCTCTTCCTCGACGAGCTGACCGAGATGTCGCACCGGCTGCAGGCCAAGCTGCTCCGCGTGCTGCAGGACGGCGTCGTGCGGCGCGTGGGGAGCGAGCATCAGGATGCGGTGGTCGACGTCCGCTTCATCTCGGCCACCAATCATCAGCCGCGCGATGCGGTGAACCGCGGCGTGCTGCGCGGCGACCTCTTCTACCGGCTGCGCGTGGTGCTCATCAACCTGCCGCCGCTTCGCGAGCGACTGGAGGACATTCCGCTCCTCGCGAATCACTTCCTCACGCATTACTGGACGCGGTACCATCGCACGCACGCGACGGCGCCGGCGTTCACGTCGCAGAGCATGGACCTGCTGCGCTCGCGCGCATGGCCTGGGAACGTGCGCGAGCTGCAGAACGTGGTCGAGCATATCGCGGTGCTCGCCGAGCCGAATCAACCGATCCGCCCCGACGACATCCCGTTCTACGACGAGCCGGTGAGCAGCCCGATCGAGGACGTGTTCACGCCGGCGCTCATGGACCAGGGCTATTACATGGCGCGCGACAAGCTGGTCGCCGACTTCGAGAAGGCGTATCTGTCGCGCCTCGTGCACCGCGCGGGCGGCAACATGTCGAAGGCCGCACGCATGGCGAGCATCGATCGCACGAGCCTGTACCGGCTGATCAAGCGACACAGTCTGCGCTGTGACGACACGCCGGACGAAGGCCGCGCCGACTGATCCTCGTGCCCGCTGAATCGGTAGGAGTGGCGGCATCTGCGGATGCCGTGAGCGGGGTGGACACCCCGCTCACGGCTCTCCCGGTGCTCGTGCATGCGCGCGACACCGTCCCGGAGGACATGTCGCCCGAGGTGTGGCGTGCGCTGGAGCGCGCCACCGAGCAGGCGCGCATCGTGTTCGACGGGAGCGCCGAGTCCACGGAGCTGCGCGAGTTCCTGCTCGCGGTGAAGCGCGCGGTGCACCGCATCATCGCGCACGAAGCGCCGGGATTCGACGAGGCGCGCGCCGTCCCGCCCGCCGTGCGCGTGCTCGACTACGTGCGCCGCGCGTTCATCGACGAGCTGCGCGCCGAGGACCCGGAGGAAGCGCAGCACGCGATTCATGTGCTGAGCGCGCTGGGCCACATCCAGTGCATCCTCGATCGCGTGACGTCGGCGCAGGGCGCGGAGCGGATCATCGAGCGCGAAGCGTTGAGCCTCGTCGTCGAGGTCGCGCACGACATGCGCTCGCCGCTCTCGGCCATTCTCTTTCTCGTCGACATGAGGCGCACCGGGCGCAGTGGCGCGATCAACGCGCTGCAGGAGCGCCAGATGGGGATCGTCTACGGCGCGGCGCTCGGTCTGAGCCAGCTCGCGGGCGATCTGCTCGACTTCGTGCGTGGACACGCCCGGCTCATCGATCAGCATCCGGTGCCCTTCTCGGTCTCGGGCGTGTTGAACGCGATCCGCGACATCGTGCAGCCGATGGCCGAGGAGAAGGGCGTGAGCCTGCAGCTCGTCGCGCCCGAAAACGATGCGCGGCTCGGACTGCCGCTCGCGCTCAACCGCGTGCTGCTCAACCTCGCGACCAACGCGATCAAGTTCGCGAAGGAAGGGCAGGTGGTCGTGTCGGCGCGGCAGCTCTCCCCCACGCGCGTGGAGTTCTCGGTACGCGACTGTGGACGCGGGATCCCGATGGGCGTGATGGGGCAGCTCTTCCAGCCCTTCCGCAAGACCGAGCAGGAA
>DASSNR010000017.1:0-9394 GCA_035687925.1 Gemmatimonadaceae bacterium
ATTCCGAACGGAGCGAGGAATCTCCTCGCCCGGCCGAGATTCCTCGCTCCGCTCGGAATGACAACCGACGCCGTCCCGAGTCCCGCGTCCTGACTCAGAACGGCGGATACAATGAAAACCTCCATACCCCGTGCCGATTCGGGGCATCGAGCGGGATCGCGTAATCCCAGCGGAGGATCGCGTAGTTGAACAGGTTGATCCGCAGCCCGAATCCGTAGCTCGTGAGCAGACTGCGCGTGTAGCTCAGGTCGGCGTTCGGGTTGCGCGTCCGGGCGCGCCGCCCGAACGTGACGCTCTGATCGCCGAACCACGCCACTCCCGCGTCGTAGAAGAACGCGCCCTCGATCGGCGGGAGCGGGATGATCCCGCCGAGCCCCGCGCCACGCAGCAGCGGGAAGCGGAGCTCCGCGCTCGCGACGGCGATGCGGCTCCCCAGCACGGGCGAGCACCGATAGAACGACTGCAGTGTCGTGAACGCGCAGCCATCCTCGCTGGAGAAGAACGTGTTGTCGTCGTAGCCGCGGAGCAGTGCGGAGTAGCCGATCGACTTGACGAGACTGTCGGCATCGCGCCCGACGGGGACGGACGCGGTCACGCGCGTCGCGAAGGTGAGGAAGTCGAACAGGATCGGATCGTAGCGCCGATAGTCCGCCAGCCCGGACACCCACTGGAAGTTGCCGACGCTCGGCTGCACCTGGAAGCGATACCGTCGTCCCATGATCGGCGCCGTGAGTCCCCACAGCACGTTGTCGGAGACGTAGGCGAGATAGGGCTCGACGTACGTCTTCGTGCGGCCATCGACTTCGCGCACGTCCTGCGCGAGCGGGTAGCCTGTGGGATCGTACAGCGCCTCGAGGATGAGATCGGCGCGATCGAGGTTCGTGAGCGAGACGCCAAGCTCCGCGCGCGTGAAGCGATTGAACGGATAGATCCCCGTCGCGAACGCCTGGCGCTCGATGTAGCGCGAAATGACCGCGCGCTCCACAATGTTGCCGCTCTGGTCCTGCCCGAACTGCGTGCCCTGCGCGAAGTAATACGGCTGCTGATACATCCCCACCGAGTACTGCAGTCGGTGGCCAAGGCTCGTGTAGCTCGCGAATACCTGGGCCTCGCTGATACGGCCGTTGATCGCGCCCGCGAATGCGAGGTGGTTGTTCCCCGTCATGTCGCTCAGCACGATCGCGGTGCCGCCGAACACGCCGCGCCCGAAGTTGTCGCGCTCGTAGCCCACGGTTGGCCGCGCGATGTAGTCCGGAGAGTAGCGAACGTGGTAGCGCTTGTCCTGGAACGTGCTCGTATCCGGGAGTGCCATCGCCGCACTGTCGAGGAGCGCCGCGACGCTCAGCGTGCCGCGCGCCGCCTGCTGCTCCTTCGTCGTGGGCGACGATGCCGAGGGGCGGAAGCCGGACGGCGAACGGTAGAACGACGATGCATGCTGCATCGCGCTGTCGGATGTGCTGGCGTCGGCGTGCACGGAGCTGTCCGACATCGTCGGAGTCCCGTCGGGCGCACTTCCCGCGCGGACGGCAACCGTGTCGCCCGTTCCCGCTGCCGATGCCACGAGCGTCGTACTCGGCGCGCGCACGGGCTCGCGCTTGAGCAACCGCGGGTGATCGATCGTCCAGACCGTGTACTTGTTGTCCTCGTAGTACGTGAATGCCAGCCGATCGGCGCCGCGTGCCCAGGTGATCACGGGGCTGTACTTCGTCACGGAAGTGACGCCCCCGACCACGTTGGTCAGCTGATAGTGCTCGTGCGTATCGAAGTCGTACAGGAAGAGATTCTGGATCCCCGTGCGTGTGGAGACGTACGCGATCGACCGTCCGTCGGGCGCCCACACCGGATTGATGTTGAATCCCTCCTGCCCGGGCAGGACCTCGATGCGCCCGTCGTCAACATGGTACAGCGCGATCCGCCAATCGCTGAATCGCAGCAGGTCGAAGTCCGTCTGCGCACCGCGGTCGCTCGCGAAGGCGATGGTCTTTCCGTCAGGCGACCACTGCGGCTGCATGTCGCCGTACTTGTCGTTCGTGAGCTGACGGAAGCCCGTACCGTCCGCGTTCACGATGTACAGATCGGTGATCCCGCCGTTCGACCCGGAGAAGACGAGCTGCGTTCCGTCGGGCGACCAGCTCGGGCTCGTCACCCCCTCCAGCGGCAGATCGATGCGCCGCACGTTCTTCTGCTTCTGCACATCGAGGATGTAGAGGACGTCCTTCCCCTTGCGCTGCGCCGTGAACGCGAGGTGCGCACCGTTGGGGGAGAACGAGCTCTGCGAGTACAGGAGCCGCAGCTCCTCGTAGTTCGGATCGAACGTGCTCTTGATGAGTCGCTTGATCCGCTTCCCCGTGCGCGCATCGCCGAGCCAGAGGTCGATGAACACCTGTCCGCGGAGGAAGCTGCCGTTGGAGAGGAACGCGATGTACTTGCCGTCGCTCGAGAGCGCGGGGGCGATGAAGATCTCGCCGCCGCTGTGTCGCTCGGTGAGCAGTGAGCGTGCGAACTTTCGCGGGCGCTCCAGGTTCGCGATCTGCGGGAGATGGCGCACCTGCATCGCGTCCTTCCATTCCTCGCCGAGATCGTCGAGCGACATCCCGGTCTCGCGCTCGAAGGCGCGGTCGACGCCGAGGCCGGGCACCGCATTCATGATGTTGCCGACGACTTCGTCGCCCCACCGCTTCGCGACGTACGCCCAGAACGACTCGCCGAAGCGATACGGGAAGAAGAGATCGGGGCGTTCCGTCATCTGCTCGACGGTCGGCAGCCGGCCGTTGAGCGCCGCGTCGCGGATGATGGTGGCCGTGTTCGGATCGTGCGGACCGATCGAGAGGTATTCGGCCATCCCCTCCGAGAACCAGAGCGGCGGATTGACCTGCGCGAGGGTACCGATGCCGCCGCGTCCGCCCGCGAAGATGTCGAACTGGAACTCGTGCACCATCTCGTGCGTGAGCACCTGCTCGAAGCTCGCGTAATCACCGGTGAAGGGGAGCAGTAGACGCCGGCGGAAGGGCTCCGTGACGCCGCCCACCCCTTCGCCGAGGTCGCCGGTGACGTTGTTCTGCGCGAAGTCGGCCGCCGAGGCGAACAGCATGATCGGCTTCCGCTCGTGGAACTCGTGATTGAACACGCGCGACAGGCGTGCGTACGCGCGCTCCGCCATGCGCGCAGCGTCCATCGCGGCCTCGCGCTCCGACGGGTAGTAGTAGACGTCGAAGTGCTCGGTCGCGAGGATGTGCCACTGGAACGCCTTGTACTGAACCTGGTTCTTGCCGAAGTACTCCTGCGCGTGGAGCGGCGCGGCGGCGACGACCGCCAGCAACACTGCTCCCATCGACCACCGGCTCATCATACGTTGGCTCCCTCGTGGTCCACGGCGACTTCCGTCGCATCGCTCCAGAGACGCTCGAGCTGATAGAACTCGCGCAGCACCGGATGGAAGACGTGGACGACGAAATCGACGTAGTCGAGCAGCACCCAGCGTCCCTGCGGCAACCCCTCGATATGATGCGCCCGGATCCCTTCCTTCGCCAACTGCTCCAGCACGTGCTCCGCGATCGCGCGGACATGCGTGTCCGACGAGCCGCTCGCGATCACGAAATAGTCCGTGGCGTCCGTGACCTTGGTGAGATCGAGGATGACCACGTTGGAGGCTTTGAGATCGAGGCAGAGCGCGGCGGCGCGTCGGGCTTGAGCGGCAGTGGAGAGCGTCGTCGGTTCAGCCATGCAAGAGAACAGGGAAAAGGGGCGACCCCCTGGAACCAGGGGCCCTAAAGAACAGTTCCCGGCACGCTACGAAGGCGCACGCGGCGTGCCAACCTCAGGAGCCGGGCGCACGATGCCCAGCAGGGAGCACAAGCGCCAGGACGCGGGGGCCCACGATCCAACCCAGGCCGTACCCGACAAAGATGCGACACGGCATGGCGGCCCGCCACCTGCACTACGTATCCGTATCATTAAGAGGCAGATGTCATCCATGCCACCAGTCCGGAAGCCCCCGCGGCCGCAGATCACGATCTCGCTGATCTTCCTCGCCGTCGCGCTCGCCGTGCTCTGGTTCATTCAGCTCACGGGCGCGGGACAGCAGAAGCCGCAGCAGGTGCCATACAGCCAGTTCCTCACCGAGCTGCGTGCGGGACACGTGCACAGCGTGCAGATCGAGGCCGATCGCGTGATTGCGCAGCTCAAGCCCGCGGCGGCCGCCTCACAGACGAATAACAAGCCGAGCGCGCCGCAGGTGATCGTCGCCACCCGCCTTCCGGGCATCAGCGACACTGCGCTCGTGCAGGAGATGCAGGCGCGCGGCGTCACCTTCTCTGGCGAGGTGGAGCGCAACTCGCTGTGGTCGAGCATCCTCGTCGGTTGGCTGCCGTTCATTCTGCTCATCGTGCTGTACTGGTGGGCGATGTCGCGCATGTCGCGCCGCGGCGGGCCGATGAGCTTCGGGAGATCGCGCGCGAAGATCTACGACCGCAACGCCGTCGAGAAGGTGACGTTCGACGACGTTGCCGGAGAGGATGAAGCGGAGGCTGAGCTCGCCGAGGTGGTGAGCTTCCTCAAGAAGCCCGCGAAGTACCGCGCGCTCGGCGCCCGCATCCCGCGCGGCGTGCTGCTCGTGGGGCCGCCGGGCACTGGGAAGACGCTGCTCGCACGCGCCGTCGCGGGCGAGGCGGACGTGCCGTTCTTCTCGCTCTCCGGCTCCGAGTTCGTCGAGATGTTCGTCGGCGTGGGTGCCGCGCGGATGCGCGATCTCTTCGAACAGGCGAAGCAGCGCGCCCCGTGCATCATCTTCATCGATGAGCTGGACGCGATCGGCCGCGCGCGCGGCGGCGTGGGCGCGCTCGCCACGCACGACGAGCGCGAGCAGACGCTCAATCAGCTGCTCGTCGAAATGGACGGCTTCATCCCCGGCCAGGCCGTGATCATCATGGCCGCGACGAATCGCCCCGAGGTGCTCGACCCCGCGCTGCTGCGTCCCGGTCGCTTCGATCGCCAGGTCGTCGTCGACCGCCCGACGGTCGATGGCCGGCTCGCGATTCTGCGTGTGCACGTCCGCCGCATCAAGCTCGGCCCCGACGTGAATCTCGACGCGGTGGCGCGTCGCACCGTGGGGATGGTGGGCGCCGATCTCGCGAACGTTGTGAACGAGGCCGCACTGGCGGCGGGGCGCCGCGGCGGCAGCATGGTCGAGCAGCGCGACTTCGAGGAGGCCATCGATCGCATTCAGCTCGGGCTGCAGAAGCGCGGACAGGTGCTCACACCGGAGGAAAAGCGCCGCGTCGCCTATCACGAGGGGGGCCACGCGCTCGTCGCACTCTCCGTGGAGCACGCGAACCCCGTGCATCGCGTGACGATCATCCCGCGCTCCATTGGCGCGCTCGGCGTGACGCTGCAGTTCCCCGAGCACGACCGCTACCTCGTGACGCGCGGCGAGTTGCTCGATCAGATGTGCGTCATGCTCGGCGGACGCGCGGCCGAGGAGATCGTGCTGAACGATATCTCGACCGGTGCACACAACGATCTCGAGCGCGCGACCGACACGGCACGCCAGATGGTCACCCGCTTCGGGATGACCGACGCCCTCGGCCCCGTCACCTACGGCACGCGCAACGATGGCCGCTTCCTGCAACTCCCCGGCACGGAGACGCGCAACTTCAGCGACGAGACCGCCCGCGCCATCGACGACGCCGTGCGTCAGATCATCGACAGCCAGCACGAGCGCGCCCGATCGATTCTGCACGAGCGCCACACGGTGCTCGACCACATCGCCGACGAGCTACTGGAGAAGGAGACCCTCGACCGCGCCGAGCTCGAAGCGCTCGTCCGCGCCGCCGGCTTCGACGTGCGTCAACCCGACGTGCCGAGCCATGCGGATGTGCTGCCGGGGGTGGCGGCAGGGAATGAGTGAGTCAGTGAGTCAGTAGGTCAGTCGGTCAGAAGACGCTTGTCATTCCGAGCGCCGCGAGGAATCTGCTGTTCGCCGGGTCGAGATTCCTCGCATTCGCTCGGAACGACACTCGCGCAAGCCGTTCCTGACTCACTGATCTACTGACTCACTGTTTTATCACCCACACCTTGATCTCCGGCTTCACATCCGCGTGCAGCCGGATCGGGACCTTGTAGACGCCGAGCGACTTGATCGGCTCGTGCAGGTCGATCTGGCGCTTCTCGATCTCGGGGAAGCCCTGCGCGTGCAGCTGCTGCGCGATGTCGGATGCTGTCACCGAGCCGAACAGCTTGTCCTCTTCGCCGACGCGCGCGGAGAAGGTGAGCGAAACGGGCGCCAGGCGATCGGCCAGCGTCTGCGCGGCGCCGCGGCGCTCATTCTCGGCGGCCTCCAGTCGCGAGCGCTCCATCTCGATGCGCTTCCGGTTGCCGGGCGTCGCCTCGTAGGCGAGGCCACGCGGGAGGAGATAGTTGCGGGCGAAGCCCGGCGACACCTTCACGATGTCGCCCGGATTGCCGACGTTCTCGATCGCCTGCCGAAGAATCACTTCCGTCATGGAGAGCTCCGGAAAAATGTTGCTATGAAGGCGAGCCGTGGCGCCCGGGCGGCATCGCTGCCTGCATGCGGGTGCGCCAGTCGGCCCACGTATCGCTGATGCCGAACGCGAGTGCCACCGCGAGCACGATCGGCCAGAACAGCACGCCGACCATGATGAGGCCGGCCAGCGTCCACCGCGACGCGCGACGTGCGACCCACGCGAGGATCCCCAGTCCGCGGAGCGCGTACAGCGCACCGAAGAAGAGGAGGAGATTTCGTCCGACCACCGCCACCGACGCGAACGACGGCAGCAGCACGAACGTGAGTCCAACGACCAGCCCCCAGATGAGCTGATCGTTGAACGTGAACACCTTGAGCGATGCCAGCGGCGGCCCGAGCCGAGCGCGACTCAATCGGTGATACAAGCCCCACCCCAGCGCCAACGCCATGAGCGATTCGAGAGCGAGCATGGCCGGGTACACGGTGACCATGATCGCCGAGTAGGCGTTGAGCCGCTGGGCGTACGTGGAGAGCCACTGCAGGTACTCCGACGTCACACCGCCCCCGTTCGCTCCCGGCGCCGGTGCCTGCACGCCGAGCTGCTGCATGTAGCTTTGCACGCTCGCGGCCCAACGCTGGTTGCGCACCGCGAACTGTTCTGCAAACACCGACTGTGCGTGGTGCGCTCCGTCGTGGCTCACGGCGAGAAGCAGGAGCGACATGAGTATCGCGATCCCGATCGCGGACAGCGCGCGATGCAGGAACGGCCGCCGATCGGTGCCGGCCAGGCAGACGACGCCGAAGCTGGCCGCCAGGATCAGCCCCCACCCACTCGCCAGGTCGCGGTACGCCGCCGCTCCGGGCGCTGCCGGTGCGGCGAGCAGCCACGCTGCGAGCGCCACCCAGATGACGGCGAGGACGAAGCGACCGCCGGCCCACCATCCCGCGATGAAGCATGCAGCGATCACCGGCAGGAGGAGCACCGCGGTGTCCTCCACGGGGACCGCCGCCGCCAGCGCCGGGATGGCCGACATCAACAGGAACGCCGCGAGGGCAAGGACGAATTTCTTCCACCCCTGCTCCCGCGGCGCCGGCGCGAGGCCGTAATCCATCGCTACTGCTGATGGCCCCTGATGTACGGGATGAGCGCGAGGTATCGGGCCCGCTTGATCGCGGTGGCCAGTTGTCGTTGGTGACGCGCGCATACTCCGCTCAGGCGGCTCGGCAGAATCTTGCCGGTGTCGGTGAGAAAGCGGCCCAGCGTGCGGTCATCCTTGTAATCGATGAACCGGACGCGGGACTCGCAGAACGGACAGCTCTTCTGTGGTCGGCGCATGGTTATTCCTCGTCGTCGTCATCGTCGTCGCTGCGTGCATGACCCGCGGCGATCTCTTCCTCGCTCATTGCGGGCGCACCGAGCTCGTGCTCGTGCAGCGCGACCAGATAGCGGACGACCCCTTCGTCGAGCCGCAGCGCGCGCTCGTACTCGGGGAGCGCAGTGGACTCCGCGGAGTAGCGCGCAATGACGTAATAGCCGTTGTCCTTGCGCCCGATCGGATAGGCGAGCTGGCGGCGTCCCCAGTGGTCGACCGTGAGGTCGCCCGGGTTGCCGAGCAGGCCGTGAAAGCGACCGAGCTTGTCCTGAATGGCGGCATCTTCGAGCGTCGAGTCGAAGATGTAGACCGCCTCATACTGGCGAGGCACGGTAGAGAATTCCTCCCTATGGTCGTCTGCCGCCCCCCGCCTGTGCGCGGCGGGAGGAGGGATGGTGAGTTGTTAGAGCCTTGAAATGTAGCTTGGGCAGGAGCGTGCGGGCAACCCGGAACACGCGGTCGTCAGTCGTCAGCCAGCAGTCGACAGAGCGGGCCGACGCTGCCCGGGGCTGTCACCGACGACTGACGACCGACGACTGTCGATTGCCGTATTGACGACTGCCGTTCACACGTTGAATCGGAAGAGCATCACGTCCCCATCCCGCACCACATACTCTTTCCCCTCGCTCCGCACCGCGCCTTTCTCTCGCGCGCCCTTCCAGCCGCCGTCGGAAATGAAGTCAGCGAATGAGACCGTCTCGGCGCGGATGAAGCCGCGCTGGAAGTCGGTGTGGATGACGCCCGCGGCTTGCGGCGCGGTGTCGCCCTTGTAGATCGTCCACGCACGCACTTCCGGCTCGCCGGCGGTGAAGAACGTCTCGAGGCCGAGCAGCGCGTAGCTCGCGCGAATCAGCCGATCGAGCCCGGCGGACGTCAGACCAAGTGATGCCAGAAATTCGCCGCGGTCCTCGGGCGGGAGCTCGGCCAGCTCAGCCTCGATCTTCGCCGAGAAGGGGACGATCTCCGCGTGCTCGCCGCTCTGTCGCACGGCCTCGCGCAACGCGCGCAGGTACGGGCCCTCCTCGCCCGTGAGCTCGGCGTCGCTCACGTTCGCGGCATACAGCACCGGCTTCGCCGTGAGCAGTGAGAGCGGCTTGAGCAGCGCGAGCTCGTCAGCCGTTAGTCCCGCATGCCACAGCCCCGTGCCTTCTGCGAGCGCCGTATGCGCCTTCTCCAACGCGGGGAGCTCGGCCTGCGCCTCGGCATCGCCCGACTTCGCCGCGCGCCGCGCGCGGTCCAGGCGCTTCTCGACGGTCGCGAGATCGGCGAGGGCGAGCTCGAGCTCGATCACCTCACGGTCGCGCACCGGATCCACCGAACCCATCACGTGCAGCACATCGGGATCGTCGAAGCAGCGTACGACGTGCACGATCGCATCCGTCTCACGGATGTTCGCGAGAAACTTGTTGCCGAGTCCCTCGCCGGTCGCGGCACCCTTCACGAGCCCCGCGATGTCCACGAACTGCACTACGGCCGGGACGATCCGATTCGGTCGGACGATGCCCGCGAGCTCGGCGAGCCGAGGATCGGGCACCTCCAC
>DASSNR010000019.1:0-11682 GCA_035687925.1 Gemmatimonadaceae bacterium
GAGGATTGTCATCCCGAGCGCAGCGAGGGAGCTCTTGTCGAGAGCTGTCATCCCGAGCGCAGCGAGGGAGCTCTTGTCGAGAGCTGTCATCCCGAGCGCAGCGAGGGATCTCTTCGGCGGCCCGAGATTCCTCGCTCGCGCTCGGAATGACAATGTAGGTCGTTCCGTCTCTCGCCTCTCGCCTCTCGTCTCTCACCCCCTTTCACTAGCGACGCCCATGCAGCGGGTATTCTCCCGCTCATGGGCGTCGCTGCTTTCTGGCGAGGTGAAATGTCCCGACAGAGCCTTCACCGAAACGCTCTTGCCCGCGCTCCCCGCGGTCTTGCCCGCCGTCGAAAGGACCACCCGGTGTTCCGGGGGAACCAGAAGCGGGCGGTGAAACGCGCGATGATGCGCGACTGCTGCCGCCGGTGCGTTTACTGCGGCTCTCTCCTGGAATTGGATCTCGCCACGATCGATCACGTGCACCCGCTCGCCAAGGGCGGCGCCAACGTCCCCGGCAATCTCGTCGTCGCCTGCGGCCCCTGTAACCGCCTCAAGGGCGACATGCTTCCTCAAGAATTCTTCATTCGCTATCCGTCCGCCGGCCTCAACTTCCTCACCTACGCCCGCGTCGTCCACCGCGCGCTCAAGCGTGGGGCGAGGCGGGCGGTGAGTCTCGCGCTCGCCGCGTAGCGGCGAGGCAAGAGTGGGTCAGTAAGTCAGTAGATCAGTCGGTCAGAAAAAGCCCGTAGAGCGAGAGCATCTCCCCCTACGGGCCGTTCCTGACTCACTGACCTACTGACCTACTGACTCACTAGACGACGCCCCCTAATAGTCCACGGGCCTCAAATAGCTCTCCCCGATCGCCGTCGCACTCAACAGCGCAACGGTGGGGAGGCGGCGCTTCCAGTGTGTGCCCTCGAGGCGGCGGAGGACGACGAGCACTTCGTCCTGCGCGAAGCCGCGGGAGACGAGGTCTTCGGCGGAGTAGCCGCTCAGGAGCCAGTGGAGGATCTGGTCGGCCTTGGGGTAGCTGATGCCGAGGTCGGCTTCGTCGGTCTGGCCGCGCACCAGGTCGGCTGAGGCGGGTTTCTCGACGATCGCTGCGGGGACGCCGAGGTGGCGGGCGAGCGCCCACACCTGCGTCTTGTAGAGATCGCCGAGCGGGTTGATGGGTGGGGAATCGTCGGCGTGCCAGGTGAAGTAGCCGAGGAGACGCTCGGTCTTGTTCCCCGTGCCGAGCGGGATCGCGTGGTACTTCGCCGAGAGGTCGAAGAGCGCGATCATGCGCGTGCGCGCCATCACGTTGCCGCGGCGCGTGGCGTCGGCCTCGGGCTCGTGCGCGAGGTAGCCGTCGACCGCCTGCGAGATGTCGAGCGTGCACCCTTCGATGCCGAGCGCATCGATGACGAGCTGTGCGTGCTCGAGACTCTCGGGGCTCGACGTGCGATAGGGAAGGCGCACACCGATCACGTTCTCGGGACCGAGTGCACGCGCGGCGAGGTACGCGGTGACGGCGGAATCCACGCCGCCGGAGAGCGCGACGATCCCCTTCTCGAAGCCGCGCTGGTGCATCTCCTCGCGCAGAAAGTTCGCGAGCCACGCTTCGACGAGCGCGCCGTCGATGTCGAGCGTCCGCGGGCCATCCGTCGCGCACGGCACCACGACGGGGAGCGGGCCGCTCGTCTCCTTCGTCGGCGCACTCGGCGCGACCGCCATCTCGCCGCGCTCCATCGGCGCATCGAACGCGAGCGTCGGCTCGTGCGCGACACGGATGCGATCGAGCGTGCCGAGCAAGTGCGGGAGCGCGGTGCGCAGATCGGCGAGGAGCGGCATGTCGGCGCGGGCGCGCGTGAGATCGGCGAGATCGGCTGGCAGCATGAGGATCGCGTCCTGCCAGAGCGGCCCGCGCACGCGCACGTCGCCCGCGGGTCCACACAGGAGCGAGCCACCGGCGAACGCCTTCCCCCCTTCGCTCCCCACGAGATTCGCGAGCGACACGAAGACACCGTGCTCCTCCGCGATGTCGCGAATGAGCCGCTCCCACCGCTCGAGGCTGTCGGGCACCGATCCACCGTCGGTGCTCACGTCCTGCAGCCTGCTTCCCTCCGCCCGCTTCCCGCTTCCCGCATCCCGCATCCCGCGTCCCGCAACTCCCCGCGCCGGTGCCGCCGATGACACGAAGACGATCTGCGCGCCGTCGAGCGCGGCGAGCGTGCCGGTGAGGCTGTGCCACGCGTCCTCACACACGAGGATGGCCGCGCGCCCCCACGGGGTGTCGAAGGCGCGGATGTCGTGGCCGCGCTCGACGAAGCGCTCCTCGTCGAACAGCCCATATGTCGGGAGGAAGTTCTTGCGATGCACGTGACGCACGAGCGGCTCGTCGTCCCCGAGCTGCACGCACATCGCGCTGTTGTAGAGCGTGTTGTGCCACAGCTCGTAGAAGCCGACGACGACATCGAGTGGCCGGCCGCTGTGCGCGACGCTGCGGTACACCGCGTTGAGGTCGCGCGCGAGCGTGCCCGCCGTCACCGCCAGCTCGCGTACGCCGCCCTCGACGAAGTAGCCCGTGAGCGCGGTCTCGGGAAGGTGCAGCACGTCGGGGCGAGGATCGAGCGCATCGGCCTGCGCCAGGATTGTGCGCAGCCGATCGAGATTGGCGCGGTAATCGCCCTTTCGGGGCATGAACTGCGCAATCGCGAGCTGGACGAGAGGTGGCATTGCTGAAAGTTGGTGTCCCGCAGATCGGAGAGCAACGGCGGGAGATACAAAGGCTGTCATCCCGGGCGATGCTTGTCATCCCGAGCGGCGCTTGTCATCCCGAGCGGCGCTCGTCGCCCCGAGCGCCGCTTGTCATCCCGCGCGGCGCTTGTCATCCCGAGCGCAGCGAGGGATCTCCACTCGCCGGGCCGAGATTCCTCGCTTCGCTCGGAATGACGACGTGTCACACGCGGTTCTTTTCGCCGGCCGGCGGGTAGTACGACCCGTTACCTTCATCACCCGAGCCGCATCAGGAGTTTCCCGAGCCGTATCATGAGCGCGCGTTCATGCGCGAGGAGTTTGCACGGTGTTCGTACGGTCCACGCCGCCAGGTCGTGCACGTCGCTGGCGGTCCGTTGTTGGTCTCATGGCCGCGTTGGCGCTCGCCACGCCGGTCGCGGTCCCATCGCTCGCCGCACAGGAGAGTCAACCGCCGGAGCCGCAGGAGCAGGCGTGGCAGCTCATTCAGCCGCCGCAAGCCACGCTCGTGCTGGCGCGCGACGGGTCACTCATCGGTGAGATCGGCAAGCAGCTCCGTACGAGCATCTCGATCGCCACGCTCCCCAAGTACGTGCCGGAGGCGTTCATCGCCGTCGAGGACCAACGCTTCTACGAGCACGATGGCGTGGACGTGATCGGGATGGCCGGCGCGCTCAAGGACGCACTCGGCGGACACCTGCGCGGTGCGAGCACGATCACGCAGCAGCTCGTGGGCAACATGCACCCCGATCTCATCGACCGGCGCGACATGAGTCCGATGCGCAAGCTGCGCGAGCAGGCGGCCGCGCGCGAGATGGAGCGGCACTACAACAAGCAGCAGATCCTCGAGGCCTACCTCAATCAGATCGACTTCGGCCACGGGTGGTACGGCATCGAGACGGCCGCGCTGCACTACTTCGGCAAACCTGCATCGCGCCTCACACTCGTCGAGGCGGCGACGCTCGCCGCGCTTCCCAAGGGACCGGCCATCTACGATCCCATCCGCCACGCGGATCGCGCGAAGGCGCGGCGCAACCTCGTGCTCTCGCTGATGGCGGACCAGCACTACATCACGCAGAAGGAAGCGAAGGCCGCGGAGCGCGAGCCGCTCGTCGTCGCGCCGAACGCGGGGCTGAGCGCGCCGGCGGCGTATCTGGTGGATGCGGTGCGCGAGGAGGCGGAGAACGCGGGGATCCCCGTGGAGAACGGCGGCTATCGCATCTACACGACCATCGATCCCTCGCTGCAGCGCGATGCCGTCGAGGCGCTGCGCGAGGGGACGACGCGTGTCGAGGCGCTGCCGGGGTACAACCACCCGACCATGGCGAAGCACGCGAAGGGGAGCACCGACTACCTCGAGGGGATGGTCGTGGCCATGGATCCGATGAACGGCAACGTGCTGGCGCTCGTCGGTGGTCGCGATCACACCGAAGCGCCGTTCGACCGCGCGCTCTACGGGATGCGTCAACCCGGCTCCGCGTTCAAGCCGATCGTCTACGCCGCGGCGATCGCCGACAGCCTCCCGCCGAACGAGATGCTCGCCGACACCGCGATCTCGATCCCGCTCGACAACGGCGACGTCTACCAGCCGAGCAACGACGACGGCGAGTTCCTCGGACCGATCACGCTGCGCAACGCGCTCGCGCTGTCGCGCAACGTCGTGGCCGTCGAGCTCGCGCAGCAGATCGGGATGGATTCCGTCATCTCGCTCGCCAAGCGGCTCGGCATCGATACGCCGATCGCGCCGTACCCGTCGAGCGCCATCGGCGCATCGGCCGTGCGCCCGATCGACCTCGTGTCGGCGTACACCGTGTTCGACAACCTCGGCGCCGTGGTGAGTCCACGGTACATGACGAAGATCGAGGATCGCGCGGGGCACGTGGTGTACACCGAGGCGGCGAAGGCGCCGTTGTACGTGATGGATCCGCGCGTTGCGTTCATCGTGCGCAACATGATGCGCGATGTGGTCGAGCGCGGGACGGCGACTGCGGTTCGCCGCTACGTGCCCGCGCGCATTCCGGTCGCCGGCAAGACGGGAACGACGAACGACAACACGGACGTCTGGTTCATCGGGATGACACCGGATCTGGTCGCCGGTGTGTGGCTCGGCTTCGATCAGCCGACACCGATCACGCCGCACGCGTACGGCGGCTCCTTCGCCGCACCGATCTGGGGACAGATGGTCGCGCAGTACTACGGCGACCACGACGCATCGGGCGCGTGGCGCGCACCCGGCGGCCTCGTCATCGCGACGCTCGATCGCGACAGCGGGCTGGTCGCCAACGACTCGACGCCCCCCGACAAGCGCTACACCGAATACTTCATCGAAGGCACCGAGCCCGACGCGCTCCGCCTCAACCCGTGGCGCGTGTTCACCTGGGGCCCGATCGCGTTCTGAGCGCGATCATTTCGCGCCGGCGAAGCGTTCCGGCTCGGCACGTGCGAGGAAGAGCGCGACACGTGACGCGGTGGGCTGGGGGAACACGACGACCTGCGTGCGGTACCGTATGGCATGGCAGGCAGTGAACGCCATCCCACACTGAGGTGCAGCAGTCGATGAAGCAGGTTTGGGAACGGACGATGGGCGGCGATGCGTGGCGCAGTCGTGCCATGTCGCTCGCCGCCGTGTGCGCGGTGGTCGGTATCCCCGGTCACGCCATGTCGCGCACGATCGCGGCGCGTGCGGTGCGCGCAGTACCGGTGACCGGAGAGTACGTCCTCACGCAGGCGGCCGGCGGCGGCCTCCCCTACGCGTTCGAGCTCGACATGGGCCGCCCGGTGCACGGTCAGGTGCTCGGCGCCACGCTCGTCCTCGGCGCGAATGGCGACTACACGAGCGACGTCAAAGTTCGAATGGACCTTGGCGACGCGCTCCCCATTCCCGGCCTCTCCACGGGGAACAGCGACCGCATCTTCCACAGCGCCGGGAGCTACACCGCCTCCGGCGAATCGGTGACCCTCTCCCCAAGCGACTGGCTCACCAGGCGCCTCGCCACCCGCGTCCTCGCCCGCGTCGACGGCCGCACGATGATGCTCACCGCCGTCGATCGGCCACCCGACGGCCAGCGGTATGAGCTGGCGGCGGCGTTCGAGAAGATAAAGTAAGTAGGTCAGTAGATCAGTAGGTCGGTAGCTCAGAAAAAGCCCGTAGGGCGAGAGCATCTCCCCCTACGGGCCACTTCTGACTCACTGACCTACTGACCTACTGACTCACTCTCTCACCGCCCCGCCCCGACGTGCGACTCGTGCTCCGCCTCCTCCATGATCGTCTCCGGCTCGTGCACGTCGCACTGCTCGGGGACGAGGGCGATCTGGAAGACTTCGTCGAGCGTGCTCACGGGGTGGAAGGTGAGCGTCTTCCGCACCTCCTCGGGGATGTCCTCCATGTCGGCTTCGTTCTCCTTGGGGAGCACGATGTCCGTGATCCCGGCGCGGTGTGCGCCCAGGACCTTCTCCTTCAGACCGCCGATCGGGAGCACGCGTCCGCGAAGCGTGATCTCGCCCGTCATCGCCACATCGCGGCGCACGGGGCGACCCGACATCGCCGACGTGAGCGCCGTCGCCATCGTCACGCCCGCTGACGGACCATCCTTCGGGATGGCGCCCGCCGGCACGTGGATGTGCACCTCGATCGAGCCGAGTCGGTCTTCGGGGATGCACAGCGTGGAAGCGTGCGTCGCGGCGTAGGTGAGCGCGGCGCGCGCCGACTCCTTCATCACATCGCCCAGCTGTCCCGTGAGGATGAGTGAGACATTCCCCCAACCCGTCACCGGGACGCTCGCGCTCGAGTCGGGCGCGGGTGCACCGTACAGCCGACGGATCGCCGCTTCGACGAACATGATGTCGCCGCCCGCAGGCGTGTAGAACATCCCTGTCGCCACACCGACCTCGTTCTCCTCGGCGGCACGCTCGGGGTGCACGCGCGGACGACCGAGCAGATCACGCACATCGTCCGGCGTGATCTCCTGATCGGTGCTCTCGCCCGATGCGATCTTGCGCGCGACCTTGCGGGCCACGGCGCCGATCTGTCGCTCGAGCTGACGGACACCGGCCTCGCGCGTGTACTTCGTCACGACCGTCGTGATCGCCTTATCGGTGAACGTGATCCCCTTGCCGGCGAGTCCCGCCTCCTCGATCTGCCGCGGAATCAGATACCGCTTCGCGATCTCGGCCTTCTCGTGTTCCGTGTACCCCGAGAAGTCCACGACCTCCATACGGTCGAGGAGCGGACCCGGGATGTTCTGGATGAAGTTGGCCGTCGCGATGAACAGCACCTCGCTCAGATCGAACGGCACACCGAGGTAGTGATCGGTGAACGTGTCGTTCTGTGCGGGGTCCAGGACCTCGAGCAGCGCGCTCGCCGGATCACCCTGGAACGAGACGCCGAGCTTGTCGACCTCGTCGAGCAGGAAGACGGGATTCTTCGTCCCCGCCTGCTTCATCCCCTGAATGATGCGCCCCGGCATCGCGCCGACGTACGTGCGCCGGTGCCCGCGGATGTCCGCTTCATCGCGCACGCCACCCAGCGACGCGCGCACGTACTCGCGTCCCAGAGAGCGCGCGATCGACTTCGCGATGCTCGTTTTGCCGACGCCCGGAGGACCCACGAAGAGAAGGATGGGCCCCTTGGCCATCGCTCGCGCCTTCGCCTCCCTGGAGTCGGTGATCTGCCGGTCCTCGTGCTCCGTGGAGCCGAGCGTCGGGTTCGCGACATCGAGATCGCTCTTGAGCTTCGCGGCGGGGACTTCGCCCGTCTTCTCCACTTCCTCGCTCAACTGCTGCGCGCGGAGCTGACGCACGGCGAGGAACTCGAGCACCCGGTTCTTGACATCGGGGAGCCCGTAGTGATCCTCGTCGAGCACCGTCTCGGCGTGCTTCAGGTCGAGGTTGTCATCCGAGCGCGTGTTCCACGGGAGCTCGGCGATCCACTCGAGGTACGTGCGGATCACCTGGCCTTCCATCGACTCGCGACCCGTGCGCTCCAGGCGCCCCAGCTCGCGCTCGACTTCCTGGCGCGCGTCCTTGGGAAGCTCGAGCTTGGTGAGCTTCTCGCGCAGCTCCTCGATCTCGCGATTCTGGTCGCCCTCGCCGAGCTCCTTCTGAATCGCCTTGAGCTGCTCGCGCAGGTACATCTCGCGCTGGCGTTGACCCAGCTCTTCCTGCACCTGCGACTTGATCTCTTCCTGCGCCTCAAGCTGGCCGATCTGCCGCTGGACGTGCACGAGCACGCGGCGGAGCCGCTCCTCCACGCTCAAGGTCTCGAGCAGCCCCTGCTTCTCGGGGACGCTGAGCTCGATGTAGCCGGCCACGAGGTCGGCGAACTTCCCGGGGTCGGTGACCGAGTCGAGCACCTGATGCACGACCTCCTCGGGGAGGCCGCGCTTCTCACCCAGCTCGGCGGCGCGCTCGCGCGTTTCCTTGTAGAGCGCCTCGAACGCCGAGTTGTGCTCATCGACCGGGTTCATCTCTTCCACCGGGACGATGACCGCGCTGAGGTAGCCTTCGGTCATCACGTACTGCAGTGCCGTCGCCCG
Organism: Gemmatimonadaceae bacterium; assembly: GCA_035687925.1. Lineage (GTDB taxonomy): Bacteria > Gemmatimonadota > Gemmatimonadetes > Gemmatimonadales > Gemmatimonadaceae > DASSNR01. Next base: position 8,256 of record DASSNR010000019.1, read on the forward strand.
CTGCTCGCCCTGCAGCAGCAGCTGCACGCCGCCCAGCCCGCGCTGGATCTGCCCGATGCGCGCGATGACGCCCATCGAGTAGAGGATCTCCGGGCTCGGCTCGTCGGCGTTGTCGCGCTGCGCGACGGCGAAGACCAATCGGTCCGCCTTGAGCGCCGCCTCGATCGCGCGCAGCGTGCCGGGCCGGCCGGCAGCGATGGGTGCGGTCAGCCCCGGGAAGATGACGGTCCCGCGGAGTGGGAGCACCGGGAGTGTCTGACGTTGCGCCATGGTGTGTCAACCTTTTGAGATGTCGTTGTTCAGACGGCACGCGCCGGAAGGACAACCTTCCGCACGCTCCATTCCAGCCAGCACGACGCGCCCGGATCGTTGGTCGAAAGTGCCCGAATGCGTCTAGCGCTGGGTCCGTCTCGCTACCCGGTGAACTCCCGTTGTCGAAGCGCCGTTCCGCGTTCGCGCTTCGCTTCTGAGTTACGCCACGAGGGCAGCATCCGCAACTTTCGATGGAGAGATTGGCGTAGTGAATGCTGTCAGCGTGGCACCGCGGTGTGGCTCCGGGTGAGCGGTGGCGTCGTCATCCCGAGCGAAGCACATTGTCATTCCGAGCGCAGCGAGGGATCTCAGGCGCTTGTCATTCCGAGCGCAGCGAGGAATCTCGGGCCGGCGAGTGGAGATCCCTCGCTGCGCTCGGGATGACAACCGTAGGCGAGATTCCTCGCTAACGCTCGGAATGACACCAGGTGCTTGGCTGGACATCAGACGCTCGCATAGACACCAGGCGCTTGGATGGACACCGGAAGCTTGGATGGACACCGCCTCCCGCCCAGTTGCCTTTTCAGATTGGCGTGCGAGTGGTACACTTCACATCTGCGCCGATCAGCCTTTGCCCCAGGACATGCCTGTGCCGGACCCCATTGCCCTGTCATCTGACGCCGAGCTTCGCGCAGTCGTGGAGCGTGCCCTCTCGGCGAATTATGAGATCGATCGTGAGATCGGGCGTGGGGGCATGGGGATCGTCTACCGCGCGAAGGACCGCCGGCTGAAGCGGACGGTCGCCGTCAAGCTGCTCCCACCCGAGCTCGCCTACCGCCGCGAGATCAAGTCGCGCTTCCTGCGCGAAGCCGAGACGGCGGCGCAGCTCAATCATCCGAACGTCGTCCCGATCTACACCGTCGACGAACGCGAGGGGCTCGTCTACTTCGTGATGGCGTGCGTGGATGGCTGCACGCTCGCCAAGCGTATGGCCGATGTGCAGCGCTTCGACATCGATGAGGCGCGGCGGATTCTGCGCGAGGTGGCGGAGGCGCTCTCCTACGCCCACGCGCGCGGCGTCGTGCACCGCGACATCAAGCCGGACAACATCCTGCTCGATGGTGAGAGCGGGCGCGCGATGGTCACCGACTTCGGGATCGCGCGCGCGGTGCAGGACACCACCGGCTCGCGGCTCACGGCCACGGGGATGGCGATCGGCACGCCCGCGTACATGAGCCCCGAGCAGGCTGCCGGCGATCGCGAGATCGATGGACGCAGCGATCTCTACTCGCTCGGTGTCGTCGGCTATCAGATGCTCGCGGGCGAGCTGCCGTTCACGGCGTCGAGCACGCCGGCGATGCTGATGAAGCACATCGCCGAGCGGCCGATCCCGGTGGAGCAGCATCGCCGGGACATTCCGCCGCCGCTCGCGGCGACGGTGATGACGCTGCTCGAGAAGGAGCCCGATCAGCGCTTCGAGAACGCGGGCGTGCTGCTCCAGGCGCTCGACGGCCGCGTGACGGTGACTGCACCGCGCAGCGCCATGGCAACATCGCGCACGGCGCCGCAGCGCACGGAGCCATACTCGGCGCCCTACACGCCACCGGTGCCGCAGTCGCAGGGCAGCGAAGCCGCGCTCCCCGATCACTGGGCGCGCTGGAACGCGCCGCAGGTGCAGCGCTTCCGGCGCAGCTTCATCCCGTTCGTGTTCGTGAACAGCGTCATCGTGCTGGCCGCGATCTTCACCGGGGTGAACTTCGTTCCGGTCACGGTGATCTGGGGCATCTTCATGGCGTTCAAGTACTCCAAGCTGTGGGCGGCGGGCTACGATTGGCGCGACGTGTTCCGCCAGCCGCGCGACCGGCGGCTCACGGACGTGGCCAGCGAGACCGTGGATGAAGTGCGCGCCGTGTTCGATCGCGACCGGCGCGGGAAGCGGCGCGAACGCCGCCAGCTACCGGCTCCGCCACCCTCGCCGCTCGCCAACCCGTCCGCGTCCCCGCCCCCGGCAGGCGCGAACGTGCTGGGCGCGCACGCGAACCAGGTGCGCGAAGCCGCACAGCAGCGCGCGGAGATCTACTCGCTCGTGGGTGCGCTTCCGCGCAGCGATCAACAGCTCGTCCACGACGTCGCGCCCGCGGCCGAGGCGCTCTTCTCGCGCATTCAGACGCTCGCGCGCTCCCTGGCCGACCTCGAGCGCGCCGCCACGCCGCACGCATCGGAGCAGCTCGAGTCGCAGATCGCCGAGCTCGAGGCGCAGGCGAATCCGCTCGAAACGAAGGCGAGCGAGGAGCGCGTGCGGAAGCTCGCGCAGCTCAAGCGCCAGCGTCGCGCGCTCGTGGATGGGGAGCGGCGCCGCCAGGACATGTCCGCGAAGCTGGAGAGCTGTGTGCTCGCGCTGCAGAACATGCGCTACGATGTGCTGCGGCTGCGCGCGGGCGGCATCGCGAGCGCGAGCGAGCGGATCACCGTGCTCACGGACCGGGCGCGCTCACTCGCTGAGAACGTGGACGCGGCCGTCGCGGGCGTGGACGGGCTCGGTACATCATCGGCACGACGGCCATCGGTGGAGCGCGGTAGCGCGTGAGCGACGTGGTGCACGATCGCCTCGCCGCGGCGATCGGCGCGGCGTACACCGTGGAGCAGGAGATCGGGCGCGGCGGAATGGGGATCGTCTACCGCGCGCTCGACGTCCGGCTCAAGCGCCACGTCGCGGTGAAGGTGCTGCCGCCGGATCTCGCCTACCGCGCCGACATCCGCGCGCGCTTTCTGCGTGAGGCCGAGACGGCGGCACAGCTGAGCCACCCCAACATCGTGCAGATCTTCACGGTGGACGAGCGCGACGGGCTCGTGTACTTCGTGATGGCGCTCGTCGATGGGGAGAGCCTGGGCGCACGGCTCAAGCGCGAGCCGCAGCTGCCCGTCGACACGGTCCGGCGCATTCTGCACGGCGTGGCCGATGCGCTCGCGTGCGCGCACACGCACGGCGTCATCCATCGCGACATCAAGCCCGACAACATTCTGCTGGAGAGCGAGAGCGGACGGCCGATGGTCACGGACTTCGGCATCGCGCGCGCCGCGGAGGCCGATGCGCGGCTCACGATGACGGGCGTCGCGATGGGGAGCCCGGCGTACATGAGCCCCGAGCAGGCCGCAGGCGATCGCGAGATCGATG
>DASSNR010000024.1:0-2283 GCA_035687925.1 Gemmatimonadaceae bacterium
GCCGGAACGCCAACTCGAACAACCGATGATCGAGGAACGGCTCGCGCAGCTCCGTCGACGCGCGCATCGACACGCGATCGTTGTAGCGCAGCGCGCGCGGAATCTTCGTGCAGTGCGTGTCGCGGTACTGCAGGTTGCGAAGCGTGTCCGCAAACGGCGCGGGCATCTCGGCCTCACATGCGAGCGCCGCGAACTCGGGCGTGAGACACTCCGGTCGCGTCGGCGCGCTCTTCGTGCCTTGCACGATGGCCGCGCCGCTCGCGCTGTTCGCGCGCCGATAGTAGTCGTAGCCCGCCCACTGCTCGTCCATCCCCTGACCGTCGAGCAGCACGATCACGCCGCGCGCTCGAGCTTCCTCGAACAGCCGAGCATACGCGAGCGTGGGGATGCCGCCGAACGGCTCGTCCTGATGCGCCTGCACCGATTCCGCGAGCGCGGGAACGTCTTCCGGCGCGAGCGCGCACGTCACGAGAGGATGCCGAGTGCGGCCGAGCATCTGCTCCACCCACGGCAGCTCGTCGTATGCGGGATCGCCCGTGACGAAGGTGAACGCCGTCACGTCGCTCTCCGCACCCTGCGTCTCCTGCACGAGCGCCAGCAGCGTGGAGGAATCGAGACCGCCGCTCAGATTGATGCCGACAGGCACGTCCGAGCGAAATCGGAACCGGATGCTGTCGACGAGGAGTGCGTGATACTCCTCGATCGTGTCGGCGAGCGACGCGTCGCTGAAATCGCCCCCGACCCGCTCGGCGAGGTCGTACCACTTCGCGATGCGGAGCTGTCCGTCGTGCCACGTGAGCGTGTGTCCTGCGGGCAGCGCCTGCACGCCGTGCCAGAACGTGCGCGACGTGTGCTCGTGGATGCCGTGCACGAGGTAGTTGGCCCACGTCACCTCGTCCGGTTCCATCGGAATCCCGCCAGCCCGCAGCGTGCCGATCTCGCTCGCGACGGCGAGCGCACCATCCGCGCGCTGGTGATAGTACATCGGTTTCACACCGAACCGGTCGCGCGCCGCGAAGATCCGCTGCTCGCGCGCGTCCCAGATCAGGAACGCGAACATCCCAATGAAGCGATCGAGGCACGCGTCGCCCCACCGCTCGTATGCCGCGAGCACGACTTCAGTGTCGGACCGACTGCGGAACGGATAGTCGTGCAGCTCGGCGCGAAGCTCGAGGTAGTTGTAGATCTCGCCGTTGAATACGATGCACAGCCGGCCATCGTGGCTGAACATCGGCTGTGCACCGGCGTCCGAGAGATCGATGATGCTCAGGCGATTGTGCCCGAGCGCGGCGAGTCCGCTCGAATCGCAATGCGTTCCGCTGGCGTCGGGCCCGCGATGGCGCTGGCGCGTGATCATCGCGTCGAGCTGTGCGGGCTCCCACCCTCGGCCGAACAGGCCGGCAATGCCGCACATGACTACGCGCGCTCCCCTGACGCACACAGCGCCCCGCTCAGGAGCGCTTCGGCCCGCGCCCAATCACTCATGTCATCGATGTTGACCGACGACTCCGCCTCCACCTCGTAGCCGAGCGTCCGCGCACCGTACAGACTGTTCTCCTGGATGACGACATCGCGCCGCGCCACGTACACCGACCCCTCGCGGTGATACGCCGCCGGCAGCGCCTGCCGCCGCGCGATGGGCTGCGTCTCTCCGGTGCTCAATCGCAGCGCGCCGTCCGCCGAGCGGAAGTACACCCAGTGCGGATTGTACTCCGCCGGCACCGGCAGCACCGTCACCACGGAGTCCGCATCGCTCGTCTCGAGCATCTCGATGCACGCGTCGATCTGCGCGCTCGTGCGCATCGGATTCGTGGGCTGCAGCAGACACACCGCATCGAACCGCCCGTCGCGTGCTTCGACCGCGCGGATGGCGTGCTGCACCACCGGGAGCATCGGCGTGTCATCCCGCGCGAGCTCCGCCGGCCGCACGAACGGCACGTCGAGCCCGCACTGCCGACCCACGGCAGCGATCTCTTCGTCGTCCGTGCTCAGTACCACGTGCGTGACCCGCGACGCGCCGAACGCAGCCTCTGCCGTGTACTGCAGCAGCGGCTTACCGCACAGGAGGCGCACGTTCTTCCGCGGCACGCCCTTCGATCCGCCGCGCGCCGGAATCAGCCCCAGCACACGCATCAGTACGCCAACCTCTTCTCGATGTGCAGCGGCTCGTTCGCCAACAGCTCCGCGATGCGCTCGCCCGCGTGCCCGTCCCCGTACAACGGGTCGCTCGGGTACGTCCCGTTCGAGAGATGCTTCTCGATCCCGTCGATGATCTCCGCGCGA
>DASSNR010000028.1:0-2745 GCA_035687925.1 Gemmatimonadaceae bacterium
CGCTTCACGGCGAAGCGGCCGCAGTCCAGCTCGGGGGTGACGCACTCGATGGCGAGATGCGGGAGCGCGGCAGGACGTGCGGCCTTCGTCGCTCGCGTGCGTTGTGGGGTGGTTCGTGGTACGGACATGGATGTCTTGCAGGATCACGGCGCGATCGCGTGTGCTGCGCCATTGCGCGGGACACACGATGAGCACTCACTGAAATATGACGACTGAATTGCCGGGAGTGTGGCAGGGTGCGCAAGAGGTGGGCCGAGGGGGGCGATTTCCGATCGGTCGGTCAGGAGGGCCAGGGGTTGTGAATGGGTATACCCCGGCCGGCGCAATCTCGCTCGTTCCGCGTCACGAGGGTGAGCCGATGCACGACTGCCGTCGCGAGAAGCAAGCCGTCGATGACTGGAAGCGGCCGCCCTGAACGCTGTCCATCGGCGCTGAGCTTCCCCCACTCGCGGGCGATGGCGTCGTCGATCGACAGCACGCGTCCGCTGAATTGCCGAGGCAGATCGCTCTGGAGCCATCGCTCGAGCGTGTCGCGACGCCGGCCACGGGACAACAGGGCGATCCCTTTGGCGAGCTCGCCCAGGGTGAGCGCACTGATGGACAGGTCGAGCGGCGACTGTGCCCGCAACCAGTCGATGACGCGGGAATCGGGGGCCGGCCGCGCCGGCTCCGAGAGCACCATCGTGTCGAGCAGGTAGCTCATAGTCGCCTCAGAGCGGCACCTCGCGCCCCAGATCGCGTGAGCGCTCGATCTTCAGTGCTCCCTTGGCCATCGCCTCGGCGAGCGGGGACTTGCGCAGAAAGTCGACGAGATTCTGCGGCGCCGCCAAGCGCTCGTAGTCGGCAGCGCTCAGGATGACGACGGCATCCTTGCCGCCGCGCGTCACGCGTTGCGGCCCCTTCGACATGGCGAGGCGAACGACTTCGCTGAACCGGTTCTTCGCATCTTCGAGCTTCCAACGGTGCATGGCGGCCTCCGAGTAGTACGTCCCACTATCTAGCCAGACTAGCTAGATACACCACAAAAACTAGCTAGACTAGCCTGATGAGGCAAGCACCCTCGAACTTCGCGCCATGCACAGCCGGTGACCTCCGAGGGGATGCGCTGGCCGCTCTCACTTGGCGGCGAGCGTGAGCGCGAAGAGCCCGGCTCGAGCCCAGTCCATCGTCACGTGCGGCGCCAGCCGCGCCACGATAATGCACGCATGTCTACCCCTCCACTCGCAGCGCACTCACCGGATCGATGCGCGTGATCGCGCGCGCCGGGATCACGCTGGCAACCGCCGCCACGACGAGAAGCACGGCAGCCACCACCGCGAGCGTCACGCCATCTGTGGGACTCACCTCGTAGAGCATCACCGAGAGCAGCCGGTTGGCCACCAACGCGCCCGCGAACCCCGCGCCCACCCCGACCGTCGCAATGGCGAGCCCACGCCGCAGGACCATCCGCCGCAGATCATCCGCCGTCGCGCCGAGCGCCATGCGGACGCCGAGCTCACGCGTCCGCTGGCGCACCATGGTCGCCATCACGCCGAACAATCCGACGGCCGCCAGCACGACCGCCGCGCCGGCGAACACGGCGAGAAGGAGTGCGTTCAATCGCGGCTGGGCGAGCGGTCCTTCGAGATATCTCGCGAACGGCTCGGCACTCGCGAGCGCGACGCCGGGCGCGGTCTCGCTGATCACGCGCCGGATCGTCGGCACCAGCTCGGCCGGAGGGCCGCTCGTGCGGACGGCGAGCGTCCACGGTTCGAAGGGGAACGGCGACTGCCGGAGCGGAAAGTAGATGCTCGGACGCGCCTCTCGCAGGCTGCGGTAGCGCGTGTCCGGCACGATGCCGACGACGGTGAGCGTCTGCGCCGAGTCGGATCCCATCGTCAGTCGCTTGCCGAGCGGATTGTCGCCCGGCCAGTAGTGTCGCGCGGCGGATTCGCTGAGCACAACGACGTCGGGCGCCCCCGCGCGGTCCGCTTCGGTGAAGCCGCGCCCATGGAGGATCGGGATGCCGAGCGTCGCGAAGTATTCCGGCCCGACGACCTCCAGATCGAGTATCGGGGTTGCGGCGGCGTCCTCCGCGCTCTGACCTTCGGCGGCGACGCGCCCATCCCAACCTCCGCTCCCCGAGAACGGAGCAGCGACCACGGGCGAGACTCCCTGCACACCGGGTGTCGCGTGCAGCCGTGAGACGAGTTGATCGAGCATTGCGGTCTGCTTGGCCGCGTTGTCGTACTGCGCATCGTAGTAGCGGATGGCCAGCTGGCCGATGAGCAGATGCGACGGCTCGAGGGAGAGCTTCGCGCGCTCGAGCTTGATGAGACTTCTGGCGATCAACCCCGCGGCCGAAAGGACGAGCAACGCAAGCGCGATCTGTCCGACCACCAGTCCTTCCGCCACACGCCGCGATCCTCGGCTCGCACTCTGACGCGCATCGGTCCGCAGCGCCTGCTGCAGCTCGACGCGTGAGCTCATGATCGCCGGCGCGAGGGCGAAGATGAGCGTCGCAAGCCCCGTGATGACGACGGCGCCGGCGAGCGCGATGGCGTTCAGGTGAATCTCCCCAACGCGTGGGACGCCGGCGGGAGCGAAGGCCACGAAGCTGTGCACCGCTGCGGCCGCTACCGCCACGCCAAGCGCGCCGCCCGCGATCGCCAGAAGCGCGCTCTCGATCAGCATCTGGACAACGATCCGAGCGCGCCCCGCCCCGAGTGCGGATCGTACGGCAACCTCGCGCGCGCGCGCGATGCC
>DASSNR010000036.1:0-5311 GCA_035687925.1 Gemmatimonadaceae bacterium
TGAAGGCACATGGCATCGCACCCGAGCGCGTGACGTGGGAGCCGGATGTCATCCCCGCCGTCGCGCAGCTCTACACGCGCGAGCCCGGGGTGCGCGATCTCGAGCGGCGCATCGCGCGCATCGCGAGGAAGCTCGCGCGCCGGATCGCCGCCGCGCCCGAGGCGGCGAACGCGTCCATGACGGTGCGCGTGGCCGAGCTGGAGGAGCTGCTCGGCGTCGCGCCGTACGACTGGAGCGACAACACCCTCGACGACAAGGTGGGCGTGGCGACGGGGCTCGCCTTCACGCCGGCGGGTGGCGATCTACTCGAGATCGAGGTTGCCGCCGTGCGCGGGCGCGGCCGGTTGCAGCTCACCGGGACGCTGGGCGACGTGCTCAAGGAATCGGCGGGCGCAGCGATGACCTACGCGCGCTCACGCGCCGAGCTGCTCGGGCTCGACGCCGAGTTCCACGCCACGCACGACATGCACGTGCACATCCCGGCGGGTGCAACGCCCAAGGATGGGCCGTCGGCGGGGATCGCGATCGCGGTCGCGATGGTGAGCGCGATGACTGGGACACCCGTGCGCGGCGACATCGCGATGACGGGCGAAGTCACGCTCCGCGGCCGCGTGCTGCCGATCGGCGGCCTCAAGGAGAAATCCGTGGCCGCGATGCGCAGCAGGATCACGGACGTGATCATCCCCAAGGCGAACGCGCGCGAGATCGCCGAGCTGCCGGAGGACGTGCGGCAGGGCGTGCGGTTCCATCCGGTGTCGACGATGGACGAGGTGCTCTCGCTCGCGCTGCGGGTCGCGCCGTCCGCAGCGGTCGCTGCGCCGTCCACCAAGCCGATCATGGCACCCACGTCGTCGCCGGTGGTCACGCACTGATGGCGAACGGAGCGGAGGACGATCCGCTCGTCATCCGCGATCTCACATTCCTGGGCGGGATCGCCACGCCGCGTGGCTGGCGGCCCGCGACGACGCTGCCGGAGATCGCCTTCAGCGGGCGGTCGAACGTCGGGAAGTCATCGCTGCTCAACACGCTGGTGCGGCGCAAGGCGTTGGCGCGCGTGAGCCAGACGCCGGGGAAGACGCGCGAGATCAACTTCTACGGCGTGAATGATGCGTTCACGCTCGTGGATCTGCCCGGCTACGGCTACGCGCAGATCTCGAAGCGCGAGCGGGAGCAGTGGCGTCCGCTCATCGAGGGGTATCTGCGAACGAGCGAGCAGCTGCGCGGTGTCGTACAGCTCATCGATGCGCGTCACGATCCGAGCGCGCTGGACACGCAGATGCTGGCATTTCTCGCCGACCTCGGTGCGCCGACGGTCGTCGCGCTCACGAAGGTGGACAAGCTACAGCCGAGCGAGCGCGCGGCGCGACTGGAACGCACGGTGCAGCAACTCGAGCTCGACGAGGAGCAGGTGATTCCGTTCAGCTCGGTCACGCGGGAGGGGCGGGACGACCTGGCGCGCGCAATCGTGTCGCTGGTGCAGCAGCCGTCATGGCGGACGCGCTAAGGAGCGAAGCGCGTCCGGTGAGTGCGGGCTGAGGTCCGCTTCAGCCGCGACGCGATGGCGTGCGTGCAGTCCGGGGAACGCCGCGGCCCGCCGACGCATTGGCATGAATGACATCGCTCTTCTCGCAGCCTGGAGTGCACCATGGTGCTTCGTCCTCTCCGCCGACTCGACGCCACGCCGGGTCAGTCGGTCGTCAACGCGTGGCTCGAACAACTGGGACACGAGCTCGCGAATCCCGCCACGGACCGTGCGGTCCTGTGCCGGCGCACGCTGTGCGAGCTCGCGCACCCTGAGTACGCCGCCAACTGGGAGACGGCGGTCAACGACGCGTCGCTCCCGCTCGCGACGCGTGCCGCGCTGCTCGCGCTCGATCCGCGCAACGTCACGCTCGAGCCCGAGTACTACGCCGAGTGCGATGAGGAGCGGTTCCAGCGTGTGAAGCCGTTGCTCTGGCTCTGGTATTCGTTCGATCGCACGGTGATGGGCGGGCAGAACGTGGATGCCGGCGTGCGGCTCCGCCGAATGCTCGCGCCGCTCATCTTCCAGCGGTGCGGCGAGAACTTCAAGGCGTTCCAGCACGTGGAGTTCTCGTTCGGTTACAACATGGAGGTGGGCGACAACGTCGTCGTCCACCGCCACGTGCTGCTCGACGATCGCGGCGGCATCATCCTCGGCAACAACGTCTCCGTGAGCGACTACGCGAACGTCTACAGCCACACGCACAGCATCACGGATCAGCGCGACGTGACCGATGCCGTGACGCGGCTGGACGATGGGGTGCGAATCACCTACCATGCGACCGTGCTCGCGGGGGTGCACGTAGGGTGCAACGCGATGGTCGGCGCGGTGGCCGTAGCGACGAAGGACGTCCGCCCGTATCATGTGAACGTCGGAATTCCGGCCAAGAGCATCCGCGTGAAGCCCAACGCGCCACCCAATGGGGAGTGTCTCCCCACGACGAAGGAGCGAAGCAACCGATGAGCGTGCGCGGTCGTGTCGTTGTCCCCGTTGTGCTGGTTCTCTGCGCCGCCTGCGGTGCGACGATGTGGCCGCCGCTCGACGCGACGAGTCAGGCGAGCGTGCCGGACGCAGTCACCTGCGCGAAAGGCGCGGCGCAATCGCTCGGCTACAAGATCGTCCGCTCGGCGCCCGATCTGTTCGAGGGACAGCGGACAGATACGACGGCGAAGCTGCGGCTGGACGAATTCACGCGCTACGACGACCTCTCGGTGTCCGCGACGACCGCGTCGTCAGGCTCGAAGCTGCGCATCGTGCCGGGGACCGTCACCGTGCGCATGACGCGCGCAGGGCGGTTCGAGGATCACAATCCGGCGTCGGAGCGGGTGAAGCAGGACGCGAAGGCGGTGGCGGAGAAGTGCTCTGAGCGTTGAGCTATGAGCTTTGGGCTGTGAGTGTGGTTCTGCGCTAGAGGCGTGCTCGATCTCCGTGCTCACAACCCGGCTCATGACCCAGAGCTCACCGCTCAGGGCTCACTCCCCGTAACCTCCCCCGCCCTCCCCGGCAGCGTCGTGCGGATGATGCGACGCGAGGGGATGCGCTCGGGGGTGGCGAGCGTCTCGCGGGCGATCTCCTCCAACGTGACGAAGTGAACGCCGTCGGCCAGCCAGGCCTCGAGCTGCCTGCCGAAGAGGGCGAAGTACGCGGTGGCTTCGACCTCGGTGTGGATGGAGTGCACTTCCGTGCCGCGTACGGCGCGACGGTAGAACTCGATGAACGATGCGTCGTCGGGGAATTGCGGCGCGTGGATCGTCTCGTCCCACGTTGGGAGCGTGGTCGGGATCTCGAGCGTCGAGAAGCGCTGACCATCGGCCTGCGGGAAGAACGGCGCGCCGCCGCGCGTGTTCGACGCGTACAGCAGATGGTAGCGCTCCTGTACGGCGAGCGACGTGGCCGTCGCATGCCACCCCGGTGCGGCGGATGCGTGCGCCGGTCGGCCGAAAATCTCGGCGAAGCGCTCGTGCGCACGACCGTACTCGCGGCTCACCTCGGCGTCGCTCATGCGATCGAGCCGATCGTGCCAGCGCACGTGATCCCACCCGTGCACACCCACCTCGTGGCCGGCGTCGCCCACCGAGCGGATCACGGCCGCGAGTCGCTTGCCGATGTCGGGCGCCGGGAGCAGGGTGCCATACAGCACGGTCTTCGGACCGTACATCGATGCGGCGCGCGAGCGGAGCATCTTCTTCAGGAACCCTTTGCGCGTGAAGACGCGCACGATCGCACGCCCCGAGCGGTCGGGGCCGAGCGTGAAGTAGAAGCTCGCGCGGATGTGCAGGCGATCGAAGAGGCGGAGCAGATTCGTGAGTCCGGTCTTCGTCCCCTCGAACGTGTCGCAATCGACCTTGAGCGCGAGCCGGGGGCCCGCGGCCGCTTGTGGCGTCACGGCACCGCGGGGCGACCGCGCCCGGCGAGATAGAAGTCGAGCGTCAAGCGAATCGCATCATCGAGCGACGTTGATGGCTCCCAGCCGAGCTTGGTGCGCGCCTGCTCGATGGACGGGACGCGCGTCATGATGTCCTGATACCCTTCGCCGTAATACGACTCGGAGCGCACGGGGATGATCTGCGCGTTGGCGGCGAGCTGTTCGTAGCCGGGGTACGTACCCACCGCCGTCACGAGCTTCTGCGCGAGCTCGGCGATGGAGATGTCGTTCGCCGGGTTGCCGATGTTGAAGATTCCGCCGTCCGCGCGACCTTCGTCGTTGCAGATGATCTTCATCAGGCAGTCGATGCCGTCACCGATGTACGTGAACGAGCGACGCTGCGCCCCACCGTCCACGAGCTTGATCGGCTCGCCGTACAGGATGTTGTGCAGGAACTGCGTCAGCACGCGCGACGAGCCTTCCTTGGGCGACTCGACGTTGTCGAGGTTGGGGCCGATCCAGTTGAACGGGCGGAAGAGGGTGAAGCGAAGGCCCTCCGACTGACCGTAGGCATAGATCACGCGATCGAGGAGCTGCTTGCTGCACGAGTAGATCCACCGCTGCTTGTGGATCGGCCCGTAGACGAACGATGACCGCTCCTCGTCGAACTCCGGGTCGGCACACATGCCGTACACCTCGGACGTCGACGGGAAGATCACGCGCTTCTTGTAGCGCACGCACTGCTTGACGATCCGCAGATTCTCCTCGAAGTCGAGCTCGAAGACGGCGATCGGATTGCGCACATATGTGGCCGGCGTGGCGATCGCGACGAGCGGCAGCACGACGTCGCACTTCTTCACCTGGTACTCGATCCACTCCTTGTTGATCGCGATGTCGCCCTCGACGAAGCGGAAGCGCTTGTGCTCGAGGAACGGCTCGATCTTGTCGTAGGCCATGTCGAGGCCGAAGACGTCCCAGTCGGTCGTACGGAGGATGCGCTCGGTGAGGGCGTTGCCGATGAAGCCGTTGACGCCAAGGATCAGCACTCTCATGCGGTAGTCGCGGAGTTGGGGGGGTCGAGGAGGATGTGACGCGCGAGCTCGGCGCCGGTGCGCTCGGACTCGCCGTCCCGTTGCGCGCTCACGATCTCGAGGAAGCGAGCATCGCCGCAGGCGACGAGCAGCTTGCCGTCACGCGATGCGCACTGCCCGGGTCGCGCGCCGCTCGTAGGAAGCGAGGTGCACCGCGATTGCCAGATCGTGGTGGTGCGACCCGCGAGCGGAGCGAACGCACCGGGGTACGGGTGCGAGACGGCGCGGATCAGGTTGTGAATCTCGCTCGCGGCGCGGTTCCAGTCGATGGCCCCATCCTCGGGTCGACGGCGGCCGAAGGACGTGGCGGCCGCGTGATCCTGCGGGCGGCGC
>DASSNR010000037.1:0-11311 GCA_035687925.1 Gemmatimonadaceae bacterium
TCGTGCAGGTGGATCATCCCGATCATCCGTCCGTCGCCGTCGATTACCGGCATTGCCATGATTCCAAACTGCTCCATGCGATAGACCGCTGCGCTCCCGAGCTCCTCGGCGTGCGCCACCTTCGGCGTCGCGTTCATCACACGACTGACAGGCACAAGGAGGAAGTCCGCCTCGCGCTCCATGAGCCGCGTGAGATCACCTGCTGTAAGGACGCCCAGCACGCGCCCCACGTCATCCACCACCGCTACCGTCCCGCGCCGCTCGGCAAGGAGTACGATCGCTTCGCGCATCGCCGCCGTTGGGGGCAGCATCGGCAGCTGCTCCGCGACCATCACGTCACGCACCTGCGTGAGTAGCCGGCGTCCCAGCGCACCGCCTGGATGCAGCCGCGCGAAGTCCTCGCGCTTGAAACCCTTTCGTTCGAGGAGCGTGACAGCGAGTGCATCCCCCAGCGCCAGCGCCGCCGTCGTGCTGGTGGTCGGAGCGAGATCGTGCGGGCACGCCTCCTCACGCACCCAGCTGTCGAGCACCACATCCGCGTGGCGCGCGACCGTCGACTCACACCCACCCGTGAGAGCGATGATTGATACACCGAGCCTCTTCAACTGCTCCAGCAGCGGGAAGAGCTCGGCGGTCTCGCCGCTCTTCGAGAGAAGGATCGCGACATCGGCTTCGCCCACGATCCCCAGGTCGCCGTGCACGCTGTCCACGGGGTGGAGGAACGTTGCCGGTGTACCGGTGGACGTAAGCGTCGCGGCGAGCTTGCGCGCGATGATCCCGGACTTCCCCACACCGGCGACGATGACGCGTCCACTCGACGCCGCAATGAGCTCGACGGCGCGGGCGAAGTCGGCGCCGAGCCGACGCTCCGTTTCCTCCAGCGCCTCGCGCTCGACCCGAATCACTCGGCGGCCGCGCTCGATGAGCGACTCGGGCGTCGCGAGCGGGCGCGTCACGACGCCACCTCGTGCGCGGTGCCCGAGCGCTCCGCCACGTAGCGCGCGACGACCTCGTCCCACACGCCGCGTGCGCGCAGGAACATCTCGGCGAATTCGCGCACGGCACCGTGCCCGCCCGTGCGCGTGAGCTGCACCTGACAGATCTCGCGGATCTCCGGGACGGCATTCCCCACGGCCACCGGCAGCGCGACCTCGCGCAGAATGGTCAGGTCCGGAAAGTCGTCGCCGACGAACGCCGCCTGATCGGCCGTGAGCCCGTGACGACGCAGCATGCGCGTGAACGCCGGAAGCTTGCGCGCCTGCGCGTCCTGTGCGAGATCGTCGACCTCGAGCTCGGTGGCGCGCATGCGCACGCTCTCCGACACGCGCCCTGTGACGATGACGACCTTGAGACCGGCCGAGCGCAGGAAGCGAATGCCGAGGCCATCCTGGATGTCGTAGCGCTTGAACTCCATCGGCGCGCCGTCGACGTCGCCCAGATAGATGCCGCCATCGGTGAGCACGCCATCGACGTCGAACCCGATGAGCCGGATGTGCCGAGCCAGCGCCGAATCGATCATCGGTGCACGAGGCTCCAGAACTCGACGAGCCGCTCGATGAGCGCGTCGAGCTGCGCGAGCGGCATCATGTTCGGGCCGTCGCTCGGCGCGTGGTCGGGATCGGGATGCGTCTCCATGAAGAGCCCATCGGCGCCCGCTCCCACGGCAGCCATGGCGAGAGGCGGGATGAACTCGCGCGCGCCGCCGCTCGCGCCGCCCTGTCCCATCCCCGGCCGCTGCACACTGTGCGTCGCGTCGAAGATGACGGGCGCGTCGCACGCTGCACGCATGCGCGCGAAGGAGCGCATGTCGACGACGAGATCCCCGTAGCCGAAGAAGGTGCCGCGCTCGGTGATGGCGATCTCGGGAAGCGGGATGCGGGATGCGGGATGCGGGACTGCCTCGGGGGACAGGGCTTGTTCGCCACGAGCCGCTCTCGCATCCCGCAACCCGCTTCCCGCTTCCCGCACCTTCTCCACCGCACCGCGCATCCCCTCCGGATGCATCCACTGTCCCTTCTTGATGTTCACCGGCTTCCCCGTGGCGCCGGCGGCCTGCAGGAGGTCGGTCTGGCGGCAGAGAAATGCGGGGATCTGGAGCACGTCGACGACCTGCGCGGCGGGGGCGCACTGCTCTGGGAGATGCACGTCCGTCAGGATGCGGAGGCCCGTGGCGCATCGCACGCGCTCGAGTGCGGCGAGACCTTCGTCCAATCCCGGACCGCGCGCGGCGCCCAGGTTCGAGCGATTGGCCTTGTCGAAGCTTGCCTTGTAGATGATGCCCCCCGGCACGCGCTCGGCGAGGCGCGCGAGATGCTCACCCACGCGAAGGTTCAGCTCATCGTCCTCGACCACGCATGGGCCGGCGATGAGAAAGAGTGCGTCCTGCGGAAGCGCCGGTGTCACTGTCACCCGGCCATCCGCACGTGGTGCGTAGTAGCGCTCATCCCATGCTGCACGCGCTTCGCGCGCGCGGCCGCCGCGATGAAGCCCGCGAACAATGGATGCGGACGGGTAGGACGCGACTTGAGCTCGGGGTGGAACTGACACCCCACGAACCACGGATGATCGGGGAGCTCGACGATCTCGACGAGCGATCCATCCGGTGAGAGTCCGCTGAAGCGCATGCCGCGCTCGGCGAAGACATCGCGATAGGCGTTCGAGAACTCGTAGCGGTGCCGATGACGTTCGCTGATCTCCGCCACACCATAGAGCTCGGCGGCGAGCGAGCCGGGGCGCAAGCGGCACGGGTACGCACCGAGCCGCATCGTGCCGCCCATATCCGTGATATGCTGCTGCGATTCCATGAGCGAGATCACGGGGTTCGGGCACTCAGGCGCGAACTCGCTCGAGTGGCTGTCGTCGAGCCCGCACCGGTTGCGCGCGAACTCGATGACCGCCGTCTGCATGCCGAGGCAGATGCCGAAGAACGGCAGACCGGACTCGCGCGCGCGCCGGATCGCTTCGACCATGCCCTCGACGCCGCGCACGCCGAACCCGCCGGGGATGAGCAGGCCATCGACGTTGTGCAGCAGCTCGGCCGTGCGCTCGGGTGTGGTGAAGAGATCGCTCGACAGCCACGCGATGTCGACGCCGACGTCGTTCGCGATGCCCCCGTGGATGAGCGCTTCCTGTACACTCTTGTAGCTGTCCACGAGATCCGTGTACTTGCCGACGACCGCCACGCGCACGCGCTCGTGCGGCGTCGTGACGCGCGATGTCATCTCGCGCCATGCGGCGAGATCGGGCGCGCTGCCGCCGAGCCCCAGTCGCTGCGCGACACGCTCATCGAGTCCCTGCTCATGAAAGACGAGCGGAATCTGGTAGATCGTCGGCACGTCGCGGCTCTCGATGACGGAGCCGAAGTCGACGTTACAGAAGAGCGCGATCTTCCGCTTCACATCCTCCGACAGCGGGCGCTCGGTGCGGCAGATCAGGATGTCGGGCTGGATTCCGATCTCCATGAGCTCGCGCACGGAGTGCTGTGTCGGCTTGGTCTTCACCTCGCCCGCGGCCGTGATGAACGGGACGAGCGTGAGGTGGATGAACAGCGCGTTCTCGCGGCCGATCTCGTGACGGAACTGACGGATCGCCTCGAGGAACGGCAGCGACTCGATGTCGCCGACCGTGCCGCCGATCTCGACGATCACCACGTCGTTGTCCGGCGCGATGCGCTTCATCGACGCCTTGATCTCATCGGTAATGTGCGGGATCACTTGCACGGTGGATCCGAGATATTCACCGCGTCGCTCCTTCGTGATCACGTTCAGGTAGATGCGCCCCGTCGTGACGTTGTTCGACTGTGAGAGCGAGCGATCGATGAAGCGCTCGTAGTGGCCGAGGTCGAGGTCGGTCTCCGCGCCATCGTCGGTGACGAACACTTCGCCGTGCTGGAAGGGGGACATCGTCCCCGGATCGACGTTGATGTACGGGTCGAACTTGAGCATGGTCACGCGCAGCCCGCGCTCCACGAGGAGCCGGCCGAGCGAGGCCGCCGCGATCCCTTTCCCCAGCGACGACACGACGCCGCCGGTCACGAAGATGTATTTCGTCGTTTGCTGGATGGCGTTGTTCGGCATCCCTATCGTCCCGCGTTGAGGTGAGCCCACTGTGCGTTGGCCCGTTCCAGATCTGCTTCCGTATCGATTCCAATCGGCGGCGCTTCGTCGACCGTCGCCACTCCCATCGCGATTCCCGCTGCCAGCGGCCGGAGCTGCTCCAACCGCTCGATGCGCTCGAGCGAATGCTCGGGCAACGCCACCCACCTGGCGAGCGCGTCCGGCGTGTAGGCGTAGATGCCGACGTGCCGTCGCATCACGGTCGAGAGCAGTGCACCGTCCGCATCATCGCGCAGCCGCGGAATCGGGCTCCGCGAAAAATACATCGCGCGGCCATCGTCGTCACACACGACCTTGACGATGTTGGGATCGGCGAGATGCTCGCGCGTCGCGGGCGCCGCGGCGGTGCCGAGCGGTGCGCGCCCGCGCTCCACGATCTCGGCTGCGCCGCGCACCATCGCTTCGGAGACGAACGGCTCGTCGCCCTGCACATTGACGATCACGCGGTAGCGCGCGTATTCGGGTCGCGCAGCGACCTCGGCGACGCGATCGGTGCCCGAGGGATGATCGTGGGCGGTGAGCGCGCATTCGGCGCGTGCGGCACTGGCGGCGCTGGCGACCTCGGGGCTGTCGGTGGCGATCACACACCGGTCGGCGATGCCGAGGTCCATGACGCGTTCCCAGACGCGAACGACGAGCGGCGCGCCGCCGAGGAGCCGGAGCGGCTTGCGTGGGAGCCGCGAAGCGCCGAGGCGCGCGGGGATCACCACGAGCGTGCTCACGGTCGCAGAGGGGTGGCGCGCCGCATAGCAAGATTCACGCCACGAAATATAGTGAATCGGCGGGCGGAACGGAAGAAAGCGGAGATCAGAAAGCAGAGAGGAGAAAGAAGAGAGGAGAAAGGCGCCGGCACACCACGGAAGTCCCGCCACGCAGGGAGAAGCAGCCCGATGTCGTGCCGCCCTTTCTCCTCTCTGCTTTCTGCCGTACCCAACCCACTCGCACTCGGCCTCATCGCACGCCATATTCGCAGAACGACCGCTGGCCGGAGGGCAGCAGGTGGAGCACTCCGCACGAGAGGCATCCCGCATCGAGGTCCCGCGCACGTTCAATGCGGCGGCGTACTTCGTGGACCGGCATGTGCTCGAGGGGCGCGAGCATCGCGTCGCGCTCGTGTGCGAGGGACGCGAGCGCTCGTACAGCGATGTCGCGTGCGGCGCCAACCAGATCGGCAATGCGCTGCGCGCGCTCGGGGTGCGCATGGAGGAGCGCGTCGTCCTCGTCCTCCCCGATGTGCCGGAGTTCGTGTTCGCCTTCTGGGGCGCGATGAAGATCGGCGCGGTGCCGGTGCCGGCGAATACGCGGCTCACCACGCGGGACTACGTCTACATTCTCAACGACACGCGGGCCGCGATGGCGATCGTGAGCCAGGCGCATGCGGCGAGCATCGAGTCTGTGCGCGCGTCGTTGCCCTTCCTCCGGCATGTGATCGTCGTGGGCCGAGCGGACGCGCGGCAGCTCGCGTTCGACGCGCTCGTCGAGAGCGCATCGACAGAGCTGGATCCCGCACCGACCACGTGCGATGACGCGGCGTTCTGGTTATACAGCTCGGGCACAACGGGCACGCCGAAGGGTGTCATCCACCTGCACCACGACATGGTGGCGTGCTGCGACGGCTTCGGGCGGCACATCCTCGAAATCACGGAAGACGACCGCACGTACTCCATCGCGAAGCTGTTCTTCGCGTATGGACTCGGCAACGCGCTGTACTTCCCGTTCTGGGTTGGCGCATCCACCGTGCTCGATGCCGCCCACCCCGAGCCCGCACACGTCTTCGACATGATCGACCGTACGCAGCCGACGCTGTTCTATGCTGTCCCCACCGCGTTCGCGGCGATGCTGCGCGAGGCGTCGCAGACGGGACGACGCGAGCTCGGCGCGGTGCGGCGATGTCTCTCCGCGGGTGAGCCGCTCCCGAAAGCGCTGTACGAACGATGGCTGTCGCGCTTCGGCGTCGAGATCCTCGATGGCATCGGCTCGACGGAGATGTGCCATACCTTCATCGCCAATCGTGCAGGGGCGGTACGGCCGGGTAGCAGCGGCACGCTCGTCCCGGGGTACGATGCGAAGATCGTGGACGACGACGGACGCACGCTCCCCGATGGCGAGGTCGGGAATCTGCTCGTGAGCGGTGACAGCTGTTGCGCCGGATACTGGAACCAGCACGAGCGCACGAAGGCGGTCATCACCGGTGGCTGGATGCGCACGGGCGACAAGTACGCACGCGACGCCGACGGCTACTTCTGGTACGCGGGTCGCTCCGACGACATGATCAAGGCGGGCGGCATCTGGGTGTCGCCCACCGAAGTCGAGAGCACGCTGATCGAGCACGACGCCGTGCTCGAAGCGGGCGTCGTCGGGGCGGCGGATGTGGACGAGCTCGTGAAGCCGTTCGCGTTCATCGTGCTCGCCGACGGGCAGGCGGCATCGCCCACGCTCGAGCAGGAGTTGCGCGCGTTCGTGAAGGAGCGGCTCGCACCATTCAAGTGCCCGCGCTGGGTGGTTTTCACCGACGCGCTCCCCAAGACGGCAACAGGAAAGATCCAGCGCTATCGGCTGCGCGAGATGGCCGCCATCACGCCGCACGACGTGCCTAGCGCCACCCTCTGATCGAGATCCCCGCCGCGAGCTTATGGTCGCCGTTATCCGGATTGACCGTGTACGCGGCCCACACGCTCGAGAGCAGGACCTGCAGGCCGACACCGACGTTCTGCTCGAGCGGCGGCAGGCTGTGCACGCCGGCTGAGCCCGCCATGTAGCGGAACGAAACGACCGGCGCGCCGATGAACGGGAGCGCCAGCCGCTGGATCGGGATGTTGTAGTCTCCCTCGAGAAATACGAGTCGGTCGCCGCCGAACTGCAGAATGTCGAACGTCGGGAGCGAGCCGGTGCCGCCGAGATACGCCCACCGCTGCGGCGGCGCGGTGTCCCCTACCGTCCACACCGTGTGGGTTCGCAGCGTGATGCTCTGCGCACCGAAGGTGGGAATGTCGACACCCAGATCGAGCGTCCCCTGCGTGAAGCGCGAATCGTCGGGCGTATCGAACGGGACCTCGACGTCCAGGCCACCCGTGAATCGCACGAGCTCCCAGTTCCACTCACCCTGCACGCCGGCGACGGCCGACGAGAGCCGCCCGCGAGTCACCGGCGGGTTCGGCCGGAGGATGCCGTCGAGCGCGTCGTAGTGCGCGGCGCTCCATGGCCCGCCCGCGTCGACGGACCACGCGCGCTCCGTGCGCACACCCAGTGAGAGAGTCGCGCGATTGGTCTCACTCGACACTTGCCGTGCGATGCGCCCCTCGAAGCGATCGGCGCGGAAGTAGTTCCGGTAATCGTAGCCGCCGAAAAGCGTGGTGAGCGAGTTGGTGAGATCGCTCCGGATCCACGCGTCGTTGGTGAACGTGCCGCGCTCCGCGGTGATGTTTGCGTACAGACCGGAGCTCAGGCGGACGCGCGCGGCGGCCGACAGATCGATCGCACCGATGTCCGATCGATACGTGATGGCGGGATCGAGTAAGAGCCGGTCGACACCGAGCGCGATGTGCGGTCCCCAACCGATCGAGATGCCGTCCACGCGCGTGTACAGCGGCACCTTGAATCCGTAGCCGAACGGCAGGCTCACGATCGGCGGGCCCTGCGGTGCCGCGCCGCCGCGATAGTCGAGTGCGATCCCCTGCGGCGTACCGATGGCATCGAAGGTGACGTCAGGGAAGCTGAGCCGCTCCCCCTGCACCGTGGCGAGCGCCGAGTTGTACACGCTGCCGCCGATCGCCACAGCGCGGCCTGAGATCGCGGCGCCCGGATGCAGGAACAGGTCGCCGCCGATGACGATCACATCGCCGTGCACGACGCTCGCCACGTCTGCGTCCGCGCCGAGGACGAGGACGGAGCTCTCGAACGTCGAGTCGCGGAGGAGCCGCGCCTTCCCCATCGCCGGGCGAATGAGCACGTGCGGTGCGGCGACGGCAGCGGTGAGGATGCGCCCGGGCGCGCCTGGGCCGGGGTGTCGCACGTACAACCGAGGCGGCGTGCCACCAGGCTGCTGGGCGGCAACCGGGCGGGCGGCAAGCAGCAGCGCGAGGGCCGCGAGGCGCCTCAGCATCCGGCGAGCGTGAGAAAGTTCTTCAACAGCTGTCGTCCATGCTGCGTGAGCACGGATTCCGGATGGAACTGCACGCCCCACACCGGGTGCGTCGTGTGACGCATCGCCTGGATCTCGGTGGAATCATCAATGCTGGTGGCCAGAATCTCGAGCTCGGCCGGGAGCGAGCGGCGTTCGACGATGAGCGAGTGGTATCGCATGACCTCGAGCGGTGTGGGAAGTCCCGCGAAGAGCCCCGCCCCGTCGTGACTGATGCGCGACGTCTTGCCGTGCATCACGCGTCGGGCGCGTACGACGTTCCCGCCGTACGCCTCGCCGATCGCCTGATGTCCGAGGCACACGCCGAGGATGGGAATCTGCGCGCCCCACCGGCGAACCACCGGAACCGTGATCCCAGCCTCGGCGGGCGTGCAGGGCCCCGGGGAAATGACGATGGCGCTCGGCCGGAGGGCACCGACCTCGTCCACGGAGATCGCGTCGTTGCGCCGCACGACGGGCTCGACGCCGAGCTCTCCCAGATACTGGACGAGGTTGTAGGTGAACGAGTCGTAGTTGTCGATGACGAGAATCATGGCGGCGACGTTCGAGCTCTCGGATGATACTGTGCGTGCACCGTTCGCAGGTACTCCCGATCGACGTGCGTGTAGATCTGCGTCGTCCCGATGTCGGCGTGGCCCAGCATGTCCTGCACCGCGCGCAGGTCCGCGCCCCCCTCGAGCAGATGCGTCGCGAAGGTGTGCCGCAGCGTGTGCGGCGTGACGTGCTTCGTGATCCCCGCGCGCTCGACGTACTTGCGGAGAATCGTCCACGCACCCATGCGCGTCATCGGCGTGCCCCGTGCATTGAGAAACAACACGCCTTTCCCGGCGCCCTGTTCCAGCCGCGGCCGAAGCTCTCGAAGATATACGGCCAGCGCGCCGATCGCACGCCTGCCGATCGGGACGAGCCGCTCCTTGCTCCCCTTCCCGAACACGCGCACCAACTGCTCGTCGAGCATCACGTCGCGCACGCCGATCGTGATCCACTCCGAGACGCGAAGTCCCGCGCCGTAGGCGAGCTCGAGCAGCGCGCGGTCGCGGAAGACGAGCGGATCATCGAGCGTGGGCGCCTGGAGCAGCCGCTCGGCCTCATCCACCGTCAGCACGTCGGGGAGACTCCGCCACTTCTTCGGCGTCTCCAGCCGCTCGCTCGGGTCCTGCACCACGTCGCCCTCGGCGAGCAGAAAACGGTAGTACGTGCGCACCGCCGAGATGGTGCGACGGATCGAGGTGGGCGCGAGGCCGAGGTCCTTCAGGTGGTAGACGAACTCGCGTAGGAGCCGCGGCGTGACGTCGCGCGGACCGGTCGCGTGCTTCGTGCGCGCGTAGGTCGCGAAGCGCGCGAGGTCTCGCCCGTACGCCTCGGAGGTATTCGCCGACGAGCCGCGCTCGAGGGCGAGGAAGTCGTCGAAGCGCTCGAGGAGGAAGGCGCGGGCGATGTCGTCGGCGGGATGCGGGATGGGGGACGCGGGACGCGGGATGCGGGATGCGGGATGCGCGACGGCTCGTAGAGCGACTCCCTCACCCCCGAGGCTGTTCCCGCTTCCCGCATCCCGCATCCCGCGTCCCGCGCCGTTAGGCATTCCGCGTCGCGCCTCCCGCCTCACGCACCAGCGTCACCACGGCGATGCACGCCAGCCCCTCGCCGCGGCCGATCCAACCCATCCCTTCGTTGGTCTTCCCCTTGATGCTGATCGCGCTCGCGTCCACGTGCAGGGCACGTGCGAGGGCCTCGCGCATCGCGTCGCGGTGCGGGGCGAGCTTCGGGCGCTCGGTGATGACCGTCGTATCGATGTTCGACACGTGCCAGCCGAGGGCGCGGACCGAGTCGTTCGCCCGTCGCAGCATGTCGAGGGAATCGCGGCCGCGGTTCGCAGGATCGGTATCGGGAAACATCGATCCGATGTCGCCCGTCCCGGCTGCGCCAAGGAGGGCATCGGTGATGGCGTGCGCGATCGCATCGCCATCGGAATGGCCGACGAGCGAGACGTCGGCCGGGATCGTCACGCCGCCGAGGCGAAGGGGGCCGCCGGCGGCGAAGCGATGCGAGTCGTAGCCGATGCCCGTCCGCGTGGTCACGGAATGAGCGCGAGGATCCGCAGGGCGAGGTTCGCCGCGTTCTTCGCGTTGTCGATGCCCACGGTGCCTACCGGTACACCACTCGGGAGCTGCGCGATGGCGAAGAGCGCATCGAGACCGTTCAGCGCACCGGCGGCGAACGGCACGCCGATCACGGGGAGCGAGGTCACCGACGACACGGCACCCGGCAGCGCCGCCGACAGGCCGGCGCCGGCGATGATGACTTTCACGCCCCGCCCCGCCGCTTCGCGCGCGAGCTTCATCGTCTTGTCGGGATCGCGATGGGCGCTCGACACGACGAACTCGTACGGCACGTTGGCCTTCTCGAGAATACCGAACGCCGGTTCGATGCGCGGACGATCAGACTCGGAGCCGACGATGATGAGAACGCGGGGGGACTGTGACGTGGGCATCGATCGTGTTGGGTAATGGGTGGTGAGATACAGAGCTTCCGAGCGGCAATCATGCCGTCGTCATGATGCTATAGTCCTGCCTCCGTCGCGCCGGCTTGAATCCAGCGTCGCGGATCAGGCGGTCCATCTCCGCAATGGTCGTTCGATGCGTGGTATTCGCCGCGGATACGACGTTCTCCTCGATCATCAGCGAGCCAAAGTCGTTGCACCCGAAACGGAGCGCGATCTGTCCGACCTTCATGCCCATCGTCACCCAGCTCGCCTGGAGGTTGGGGACGTTGTCGAGCACGATGCGGGAGATCGCGACGGTGCGCAGGTAATCCACGGCGTCCGTCTTCGGCTGGTGCGACATCGTCGGCGTGTTCTCCGGTTGCAAGGGCCAGCAGATGAACGCGGTGAAGCCTTTCGTCCGCGCCTGTACTTCGCGCACTCGCTCGAGATGCTCGATGCGCTCGGCGAGTGTTTCGCCGATGCCGTACATCATCGTGACCGACGTCTTCATCCCTTCCTGGTGCGCGATCTCCATGATCTCGAGCCAGCGATCGGCGCCGGCCTTCTTCTTCG
>DASSNR010000038.1:0-15490 GCA_035687925.1 Gemmatimonadaceae bacterium
CGGCATTCCACTCCCCGCGCTCCCGTCGTTTTCGGATTTCGCGCCGAGCGTGATTACCGGTGCACTCTCCGTCGCGATCGTCGTGCTCGTGCAGGGCGTCGGCGTCAGTAAGAGCATCCCGAATCCCGACGGCACGCCGACGAGCGTGCAGCGTGACTTCCTGGCGCAGGGCGCCGCGAACGTCGCATCGGGATTCTTCCGCGGCCTGCCTGTCGGCGGCTCGATCGGCGAAACGGCGCTCGGCGTCATCGCTGGTGCGCGGACGCGATGGGCGGCTGTGCTCGCGGGAGCATGGACGGCGGTGGTCGTGGTGGGTGTGCCCGAGCTCGTGTCGTACGTCGCCATGCCGGCGCTGGGCGCGCTTCTCATTCTCGCGGGTGCGGGGAGCATCAAGCCGCGCGCGCTCCACGCGGTGTGGTACACCGGGTGGCCGTCGCGCCTCGCCGCCGTCACCACATTTCTCTGTACGCTCTTCCTGCCGATTCAGGCCGCGGTGGGAATCGGCGTCGTGCTGGCCGCACTGCTCTACATGAATGAATCGTCGGTGGACATCTCGATCGTCGAGCTCGTGGAGCGCCCCGACGGACGAATCGAGGAGCGTGCGCCCGCGCGGCGCCTCCGCGACAACGACGTCACGGTCCTCGATGTCTATGGTCACCTGTTCTACGCGGGCGCACGGACCCTGGAAAAGCGACTCCCACGCACGGCTGATGCGCGGAGCCCCGTGGTGATCCTCCGCCTCCGCGGACGCACCACGCTTGGCGCCACGCTGCAGGACGTGCTCACTCGCTACGCGGATGAGCTGCAGGCGGCGGGCGGGCGGCTCTATCTCAGCGGGATCGACCGTCACGCGCGCGAGCAGCTGGTCCACGCGGGCAAGCTGCAGCTCTCAGGACCCGTACGGCTGTACGACGCGACGCCGATCGTGGGCGAATCGACGCGGTCGGCGCTCGCAGACGCCAAGGGATGGCTGGCAGACCGAAAGGAGCGAGAGTGATGGACACGGTACAGGAAACCATCCGCCATCTGCTCGGGCTCGGTCGCGACATCGGCGACGTGAACGCGCTGCAGATGGCGCTGCGCACGATCGTCATCTACGCAGTCGCACTGGCGATCGTCAGGCTCGGCAGCAAGCGCTTCCTCAGTGAAGCGTCGGCGTTCGACGTCATCGTCGCCATCATGCTCGGCTCGATCATGAGCAGCGCCATCAATGGCTCCGCGCCCTTCGTGCCGACCATCGTGGCCGGCGCCGTGTTGGTCGGCATCCACTGGCTGCTGGCATTTCTCACTGCGCGGCTCGGCTGGTTCGGGCCGCTCGTCAAGGGGAATCGGCAGCTGCTCATCCGTGACGGCGAGATTCAGGTGGACGGTTTGCGGAAGAGCGGGCTGTCCCAGCGCGATCTCGAGCAGCACCTCCGGTTGGAGCACAAGACGACCGACATCTCGAGGATCGAACGCGCGTACATGGAGCGGAATGGGAAGATCAGCGTCGTGCCGGCGGAGCGTCCCCCGCAGGTCACGGACGTGTCGGTGCAGGACGGCGTACAGACGGTGCGCATCGAGCTCGAGTGAGGCGCGTAATGCCGGTGCTGTAGTATTCGGCGAGATGAGCACGCGATCACACGTCACGCTCTTCCTCTGCGGCGATGTCATGACGGGACGCGGCATCGATCAGGTGCTGCACCACTCGTGCGATCCCCGTCTCCACGAGCGGTTCGTGACCTCGGCGCTCGACTACGTCGCGCTCGCCGAGCGCACGAGTGGACCGATGCCGCGTGGTGTCGACGACGCCTACGTGTGGGGGGAGGCGCTCGACGTGTTGGCATCGCGGCGGCCGGATGCGCGAATCGTCAATCTCGAGACGAGCATCACGACCAGCGACGACGCCGACCCCAAGGGGATCAACTATCGCATGCATCCGGAGAACGTCGGGGTGCTCACGGCGGCCGCGATCGATTGCTGTGTGCTCGCCAACAATCATGTCATCGACTGGGGGCGGGCGGGACTCGACGACACGTTGGACACGCTGTGCCGTGCGGGCGTACGCGTGGCGGGTGCGGGGCGGGATCTGTGCGAGGCGCGGTCGCCAGCCGTGCTCGACGTGCGCGATGCGGAGGGTGATGTAGCGACACGTGTGCTCGTGTACGCATTCGGTGCGACGGACAGCGGGATCCCTACTCGATGGGCCGCAGGTGCCGAGCGATCCGGGGTGCATCTCCTTCGCGACTACTCGGACGCGAGCGTCGAGGAGATCGCCAGCGTCGTGCACGCGACGAAGCAGAGCGGCGACATGGCGATCGCGTCGATTCACTGGGGTGGCAACTGGGGCTACCACGTACCGCACGCGCATCGCCGCTTCGCGCACGCGCTTATCGATCGGGCAGGGATCGATGTCGTCCACGGACATTCTTCGCATCACTCGAAGGCGATCGAGGTGTATCGCGGGCACGTCATCTTGTACGGCTGCGGCGACTTTCTCACGGACTACGAGGGGATTCCGGGGCACGACGAGTTCCGCGACGATCTGACGCTCGCGTACTTCCCCGTGATCGACATCCGCTCCGGGCAGCTCGTCCGACTCGAGATGGTGCCGCTGCAGATTCGAAGCTTCAGCCTTCGGCGTGCGCCGGCACTGGATCGCGCGTGGTCGCGAGACACACTTGATCGCCAGTGCCGCCGATTCGGGGCTCGGGTGACGCCAGTCGACGACGCGCTCGTGTTCGAGGCGCTGTAGCGTCCGCCTGCTTTTCCAGCATGCCAGCGATTGGACGGTGCCCGAGCGCCAACTGCGCGACGATCCGAAGATGAATCGTGGTCGCCCGTGCTCGATGTCCGCTGTGCTCGATCACCCGAGTGCGTGCTGCGCGCTGAGATCGCCCACAGCGTACGACATGGCTGCGCGCTGCAGCACCAGATCGTACCGCGCGCTCACCTGCGCGCTCTGCGCCTGCACGAGCGTCGCGCGCGCCTGCGTGAGATCGACGAGCGTGCCTGCGCCCACGCGGTATCGCTGCTCAGCGGCGTTCACCGCCTGCGTCGCGGCCGTGAGCTGCGCATTCGCCGCCGTGAGCCGCTGCTGCGCGGCCTGATAGTCGAGGTACGCGCTGCGCACATCGGCGCCGACCTGCTGCTGCTGCGTCTGGAGCACGATGCTCGCATTGTCAGCGGCGATCTTCGCTTGCTGCGTCGCGACCGCCGTGGCACCGCGGTCGAAGATCGGGATCGAGATCCCGATGCCGACCGTCGCGCCCTGGCGTTGCCCCAACTGGTCCGCGAGGCTCGCCACGGCGGCGCTGTTGTACGCGGTCGAGTATCCGGCGGTCAGCGAGATGGTGGGCCACCACGACGCGGAGGCCGCACTCACATCCTGCTTGGCCGCACCCGCGCGCGACTGCTGCGCCGCGATGTCCGCGCGCTGACTCAACGCCCGCGTCAGCAGACTGTCCAGATCGAGCGACGTGTCCGCGGACGTCGTCGTGTCGACCGGCGGCGTGGCGAACTCGTAGCTGCCGCGCGGATCGAGCTGCAGCGTCTGCATGAGCGTCACCTTCGCGAGCGCGACGGCATTCTGCGCATCGACCACGGAAGCCTGTGCACCGGCGACGAGCGCCTGCTGCTGGTAGAGATCGGAGATTGGATGCGTGCCGGCATTGACACCCGCCTGGATCTCCTTCTCCTGCGCCTGCTGCGACGCGAGGTTCTGCTGCTGGACGCGGAGCTGCTCCTGCTGGTCGGCGAGATTGATGTAATTCGCGGCGACCGTGTAGATGACCGTCTGCTGCGCGCGCGTCACGTCCTGGGTGCCGGCCTGTTGGAGGAGCTTCGCACTCCGCAGCTGATCGACGTTCTTGAGCCCATTGAAGAGCGTGACGCTGGACGAGACGCCGGCGCTCACCGACTGCGAGGACTGGTTGAGCGCGTTGCTCTCCGGCAGGCCGGTTGCCGTAACGGCGGCGAGTCCGCCGGTCGAGTAGTTCTGCGAGGTGCTCAGGGAGGCCGCGAGATTGGGCAGAAACGCGAGCTGCTGCTGCTTCACCGCGGTGGCGCCGAGCGACGCGGAGTTCTTCGCCTGGCGCAGCGTGCCGTTCTGCTGCAACGCGATCTGGATGGCCTGATCGAGCGTGATCGGCGCGAACGCGGGCGCTGGCGCTGCCGTTGCAGACGGCGCCGGCTTTGCGGCCGGCTCGGCCGGAGCGGGGTGCTGTGCGCGCAACGGGACCGCGGCCACGAGCGCGATCGCGAGCGTCGCGATCGGTCTAGCCGCGAGTCGCCGCGCGCCGCCTCGATGCAGGGCTCCCGTGAATCGTGCAATGAACATGAGCTTCACCTTCCTCAGTGAGAGACGACGGCGTCGTCTCGTGCGTACGTGGTAACTGTTACGGTTGTCATCCCGAGCGCCCTTGTCATCCCGAGCGCCCTTGTCATCCCGAGCGCCCTTGTCATCCCGAGCGCCAGCGAGGGATCTCTACTCGCCAGGCCCAGATTCCTCGCGTTCGCTCGGAATGACAAGGGCACGAGATTCCTCGCTTCGCTCGGAATGACAACGGGTTTGCGTCACTCGTAACGCAGTGCCTGAATCGGATCGAGCGACGCGGCCTTTCGCGCGGGGTAGAATCCGAAAAAGATCCCGACCGCCGCGGAGAAGCCGAGTGCGAGCAGCACCGCGGAGGGCGGCGTCGCCGTGCTCCAACCGGTGAGGTGCCCGAGCAGCGCAGCGCCGCCGAAGCCGGCCGCGAGCCCGACGATACCGCCGAGCACGCTCATCACGATGCTCTCGACCAGGAACTGCGTGAGCACGTCGGAGCCTCGGGCGCCGATCGCCATGCGAATGCCGATCTCGCGCGTGCGCTCGGTGACGGAGACGAGCATGATGTTCATGATCCCGATCCCGCCGACGACGAGCGATACCGACGCGATCGCCGCGAGCAGCCACGACATCACCTGCGTGGTGCCCTGTGCGGCCTGCGCCATCTCGGTCTGATTGCGCACCGTGAAGTCGTCCGGCTCACCCGGCACCAATCGATGCGCCTCGCGCATGATCGACGTGATCTCCTGCTGGGCCGCGGGGATGTCCGACGGCGAGTAGGTGCTCGCGAGGATCTGCCACACGCGCACGTTCCCACTCAGCCGGTTCTGCGCGGTGGTGTACGGAATCAGAATCACGTCATCCTGATCGACGCCGTTCGCGGTCTGCCCCTTCGGCGCGAGCACGCCGCCGATGGTGAACGGCACGTGTCCGATCTGAATCGCCGCACCCACTGGATCGGTGCCGGGGAAAAGGGTGTTCGCGACGGTATTCCCGATGATCGCGACCTTGCGCATGCTGCGCACGTCGTCGTCGCCGAAGTACTGCCCCGACGCCATTCCCCAATCGCGGATCTGGAGATACGTCGCCGACACGCCGTTGATCGTCGTGCGCCAGTTGCCCAGCCCACCGATCACCTGCGTGCGCGTCATGAATACCGGCGACACCGCGGAGAGCGTCGTCGCCTCCTTCTGCAGCGTCTCGGCGTCGCCGACCGTGAGCCGATTGAACGTCTGTGCACCCTGGCTCACACCGGACTGCTGTGTGGAGCCCGGCGTGATGGTCAGCAGGTTCGTACCGAGAGCGTTCACCTGCTGCTGGATGCGGGTCTGCGCTCCGTGGCCAACGGCCACCATCACGATCACCGCACCCACGCCGATCACGATGCCGAGCATCGTGAGCAGCGTGCGCATCGCGTTCTTCACGATGCTCTGCCAGGCGACCCGGAGCAGCGTCATGCGCTTCATGCAGCCTCCTCGGCCGGCGTCGTGGCCGGCTCTGATTCCTGCTCGGTATCCAGCGTGTGCAGATCGTCGATGGCGCGCCGGCGGTTCGCCACGGGGTGATCACGGATGATCCGCCCGTCGCGCACCTCCACGATGCGCGTTGCGTACTGCGCGATGTCCGGCTCGTGCGTGACGAGCACGATCGTCATCCCCTGATCGTTCAATTCCTGAAAGAGCGACATCACTTCCACCGACATGCGCGTGTCGAGATTGCCGGTGGGCTCATCGGCGAGGAGCAGCGTCGGGCGCGTGACGAGCGCACGCGCGATCGCGACGCGCTGCTGCTGGCCACCGGAGAGCTCGCTCGGCTGGTGATCCAGCCGGTCGCCGAGCCCCACGCGCTCGAGGGCCTGCGTGGCCAGCGCTTTCGTGTCCCGATGCGTGCCCGTGCGATCGTAGAGCAACGGGAGCTCGACGTTGTCGAGCGCGCTCGTACGCGCGAGCAGGTTGAACCCCTGGAAGACGAAGCCGAGCTTCTGATTGCGAATGTCGGCAAGCTCGTTCTTCGAGAGGCCATCCACGCGTGTGTCGTCGAGCACATACGTCCCATCACTTGGCGTATCGAGGCAGCCGAGGATGTTCATGAGCGTGGACTTTCCGGATCCGGAGTGCCCCATGATCGCCACGAACTCGCCGGCGCGAATGGTCAGGTCGACGCCGCGCAGCGCGAACAGCTCGGTGCCGCCCGTACGGTAGACCTTCTTGACGTTCGCGACCTGGATGACGGGCTTCGGAGCCATGGTCGTGTTCTCGGTGTCGGCGCGCATTAGAAGCCACCTCCCCGGAAGCCGCGGGACTGCGTCTGGAACGGGCTCGACGCGGGCGCGCTCGTGGACGTGGTCGCAGTACCGGTATTCGTGCCGACGATCACTTGCATGCCCACCGTGATCCCCTGACCTTGCACTTCCGTCTGCTGACCGTCGCTCAGGCCGACGTGCACGCGCGTCGCGCTCACCTTGCCGGCCGAGTCCACGTGCCAGAGCAGCGCGGAGGTCGGGTGCGCCGCGGAACGTGTCGCTGCCCCGGACTGACCCGCGGCTCCGCCCGCGCGGCGTGAAGCACCGGAGGCAGCGTTCGCCGGCGTGATGGTGTTGGCCGAGTCCCCACGCACGTTGCCGTTCGACGACTGACGACCGACGACCGACGACTGCTTCAACGACGCGAGCATCTCCTGCGTCGGGCGGAACCGGATCGCGGCGTTCGGCACCATCAGCACGTGGTCCGCCGAGCCGGTGAGGAACGAGACAGTGGCCGTCATGCCGGGGAGCAGCGCGCCGTCCTGGTTCTGCACGTTGATCACGACGGTGTAGTTCACGACGTTGTCCGTCGTCTTCGACTGCAGCCGCACCTGCTGCACAGTGCCGGTGAACTTGCGCGTCGGATATGCCTCGACGGTGAACGTCACCGGCTGCCCGACCTTGATCTGCCCGATGTCGCTCTCATCGACCGAGGCGAGGATCTGCATCTGCGAGAGATCGTTGGCGATGAGGAAGAGCTGCGGCGCGGAGAAGCTCGCAGCCACAGTCTGCCCCACGTCCACATCGCGCTCGACGATCACGCCGTCGATGGGCGAGTAGATGTTGGTGTAGCCGAGGTTCTGCTTCGCCTTGTCGAGCGTCACCTGCGCGGACTTCACGTTCGCCTTGGCGACGGCGAGATTCGCCTGCGCCGAGTTGAACTCCGTCGCGGTGATGTACTTGGACTCGAAGAGCGGCTTGTCCTGATCGTAGACCTGCTGCGCCTGCGTCGCCTGTGCCTGCATCTTCTCGAGCTGCGCCTCGGCGTCGGCCACCGCCTGCTGCGCGAGCGTGGGGTCGATGCGGGCGAGGAGCTGCCCCTTCTTCACCTTCTGGTTGAAGTCAGCGTAGATTGCCGACACCTGCCCCGACACCTGCGTGCCGACCTGCACGGTGGTGACCGCGCCTAGGGTGCCCGTGGCGGAGACCGTCGATTCCAGATTGCCACGCGTGACGGTCGCGAACCGGTAGGCCGGAGTGTTCGCCGCATCGGCGCGGTGATACATCCACGCGCCCGCGACGAGCGCGAGTCCGGTAATGGCGGCCACAACGTGGAGTTTCTTCATGTCATCCTCGATGTTCGTCCGGCCACACGAGAGCCGGAGCGGTTGTGGCGCGAGCGGCCTTGCATCTCGCCCGCGCTCTGTCGAATTTACGCGGGGCGAGGCTCGTAAGTTGCGTATTTGTAACGAGTTGCACGCTGGTGTCACGAACTGCACGTAGGGCGACATGAATGGCGATCGCACGGTAGCAAGCGAGGTGGAGCACGTCCCGCTCGGCGCGCGGGAGCTCCTGCTCATCCTCGCGTTCTGGACGGTGTTCGCGCTGCTGACGACCGCGAACCGCATGGTCGATCCGCGCACGGGCGTGGTGACATACACGGCGCCGGTGATCGAGCTCGCGTTCTTCGAGTCGTATCTGTGGGCGCTCCTCACGCCGCCACTGTTCCTGCTCGCGAGTCGCTCGAGCACGGAGCGCGGAAATCGCATCACACGCGTGCTGCTCCTGCTTTTGGTCGGACTCGTCGTCGCGTTCTTCGTGGACGTGGGCGTCGAGCTGGTGCGCGCGCATCTCTTCCCGATGACGCGACGACGCACGACGCCGGGGCCGACGTTGTGGGCGATCGTGCGGCTGCGGTATCTCGATCGCGTGATGGTGACGTTCGCGATCATCGCGGCGGGGCTCGCACGCGACTACTTCCTGCGCTACCGCGCTCGACAGCGCGAGGCGGTGTTGCTACAGGCGCACGCCGCGCAGCTGCAAGCCCAGCTCGCGGAGGCTCGGCTCTCGGTGCTCCGCACGCAGCTCAATCCGCACTTCCTCTTCAACACGCTGCACGCGGTGTCGGCGCTCGTGGAGCGCGACCCGAAGGGCGTGCGACGGATGATCGCGCGGCTGAGCGAGCTGCTGCGTTACACGCTCGACGGGACGACGGAGCAGGAGATCCCGCTGTACGAGGAGCTCGAGCTGCTCCGACGCTACCTCGAGATCATGCAGATCCGCTTTCAGGGGCGGTTGGAGACGCGCATCGATGCGGCGCCCGGTGTACGGGACGCGCTGGTGCCGAATCTGATTCTGCAGCCGCTGGTCGAGAACGCGCTCAAGCACGGCGTGAATGGGACGACGGGCGCGGGACGCGTGGAGGTGACGGCGCGGCGCGTGGGTGACGACGTGGTACTCACGGTGCGCGACAGCGGCGACACGGCGAGTGGCGGTGCGAGCGCGCCCACGAGCGTAACGGGCGCGGGCGGTGCAGACGGTGCAGACAATGAAACGGAGCTGGATGCGAGCACGGGCGAGCAGGCGATGATCGGCGACGGGACGAGCAGCGGCGTCGGGCTACGCAACACGCGGGAGCGACTCGAGCAGCTGTACGGCGCGCATCAGCGATTCGTGCTCGCACCGGCGTCGAGTGGCGGGATGGTCGCCGAGGTCGTGCTGCCGTTCCACACGCGCGCCGATCTGCACGCGGCCGCGACTCCGGTCGCCTCGGCGTAGAGCGATCGCGGAATGGCTGAACGTCCGCCGCTGCGCGTGCTGATCGCCGACGACGAGCTGTTGGCGCGCGAGCGGTTGGAGGATCTGCTTCGCGCCGAGCCGAATGTCGTGATCGTCGGTACGGCGCCCGACGGCGTGTCGGCCGCGAACGCAATCCGCACGTTGCACCCGGATCTCGTCTTTCTCGACGTGCAGATGCCCGGTATGACGGGGCTCGACGTCGTGCGCACGATCGGCGCGGCCGCGATGCCGGCGACCATCTTCGTCACGGCGTACGACCAGTACGCCCTGCAGGCGTTCGACGTCGCGGCGGTCGACTATCTGATGAAGCCGTTCGACGACGAGCGATTCGAGCAGGCCTTCCGCAGAGCCCGGCGGATGATCGAGCTGGAGGAGATCGGTCGACTTCGGCAGCAGCTGCTCGCAGTGCTGCAGGTGGGCGACGGGTCGAGCACCGGGCGGGTGACACATGGTGCGGGGACGAACAGCACGCAGGCGAGCGCTGCGGGATCGAGTGCGGCGCCAGCGTCCCCATACCTCGAGCGCATCGCGGTGGAGATGAAGGGGAAGGTGCGCGTGGTGCCCGTGTCGCAGATCGAGTACATCGTTGCGAGCGGACCGTACGCGGAGGTGTACGCGGGCGAGCACAAGTACGTGATCCGCGAATCGATGCAGGCACTCGAGGAGCGGCTCGATCCCGCGCGCTTCATGCGCATTCATCGCTCGGCCATCGTGCGACTCGATCTCGTGGACACGCTGCTCAAGGGCGCGGGCGGGGATTACGAGGTGCAGCTGCGGAATGGCGTGCGGCTCCGGGTGAGTCGGTCGCGGCGTGAGGCGGTGGAGCGGCGGTTGGGGGTGGTGCCGTAGAGCAGCGTCCCCGAACGTCCCGCCCCACTCGCGCGTATTGCTGGCAAGCCACACCTTCCTGCTGGACCCGCCGCTCCTCGCCCCACCTTCTCCACTCTCAGGAGGCCCATCCATGCCGCAGAGCATGCGACCGCTGCGTCACCTCGCCGTGGCGCTGCCGCTGGCCGCAGGTGCGCTGTTGCAGACGCCGAGCGTCCGTGCGCAGACGTCGGCGCCCAAGCAGAAGATCGACTCCGCGTACACGGCGAAGATCCACGAATATCTGCAGGACCCGCGCATCACGACGGAGCTCGTCGATCATCTGCCGGCATCGAACACGGTGCCGACGCCGCTCAAGTTCTTCGGGCGCATCGTGGGGACGCCAGGAGAGCTCACGTACGCGAAGGACATCGACCGCTACTTCGAGGCGCTCGACAAGGCGTCGCCACGGGTGGTGATGTTCAACATCGGGAAGAGCGAGGAAGGGCGCGACATGGTGCTGCTCGCCGTCGCGGATGAGGCGACCATCAAGAACCTCGAGAAGTATCGCGGAATGCTGAACGCGCTCACCGATCCGCGGAAGACCACCGAAGCCCAGGCGCAGCAGCTCATCCATACGGCGAAGCCGATCTACTGGATCACGAGCGGAATGCACTCGCCGGAGACGGGCGGGCCGGAGATGCTGATGGAGCTGGCATATCGCCTGGCGGTGGAGGAGACGCCGTTCATCCAGTCGATCCGCAACAACGTCATCACGCTCATCACACCGGTGATCGAGGTGGACGGGCGCGAGAAGGAAGTCGACACCTACTACTTCAACAAGAAGCTGCCCGCCGGGGCGCAGCGGCTGCCGCTCATGTACTGGGGGAAGTACGTCGCGCACGACAACAACCGCGACGGGATGGGGCAGTTCCTCAAGCTCACGCAGAACGTGACGCGAACGTTCCTGCACTGGACGCCGACGGTGATGCACGATCTGCATGAAGCGCAGTCGTACCTCTACGCGTCGACCGGCACGGGTCCGTACAATGAGCAGCTCGACCCGATCGTCATCGACGAGTGGTGGATGATGGCGAAGAACGACGTCATGCAGATGACCCGGCGCGGCGTGCCGGGCGTGTGGACGTGGGGCTACTACGATGGCTGGGTGCCGAACTACATGTTCTTCATCGCCAACACGCACAACAGCATCGGGCGATTCTACGAAGTGCAGAGCTACGGACCGGACAATCGCGACCTGCGCCTGCGTCCCCAGCAGACGAGCCGCGAGTGGTATCGGCCGAATCCGCCGCTCCCCGAGATCAAGTGGGGTCCGCGGAACAACACCAACATCCAGGAGTCCGCGATCCTCTTCGCGCTGCACTACGTGGCGGAGAACAAGGAGCTGTACCTCGGCAACTACTGGCTCAAGAACAAGCGTTCGGTTGAGAAGGGACGCGAGGGTCCGACGTTCGCGTGGGTGATCCCCGCGACGCAGCGGCGCAAGGCGGACGCGGCCGACGCGGTGAACGAGCTGCGGCGCCAGGGGCTCGAGATTCAGCGCGCGACCTCCGCGTTCACGGCGGGGAACGTGAGCGTGCAGCCGGGTGACTACATCGTCCGCGCCGATCAACCGTACCGCACGCTCGCCGACATGTACTTCGCGATACAGAACTACTCGCTCGCCAACCCGCGGCCGTACGACGACACGGGGTGGACGTTCCAGCTGATGCGCGACATCACGGTCACGCCGGTCACGGATACGAGCGTCCTGAAGCAGCCGATGACAATGATCACGGCGGATGTAACGGCGCCGGGCGGGATCACGGGGACGGGGAAGGTGCTCGTCGTCGATCATACGGCGGACAACAACCTGATGGCGTTCCGCTTCAAGAACGCCGGCGTAAAGATGCTCGCGGCGGAGGAGGACTTCACGCTGGACGGCCACGCATTCCGCGCCGGGGCGTTCATCATCCCGAATGCGGACCGCGCGACGCTGGAGCCGGAGCTCACGTCGCTCGGGCTCTCGGCGTGGGCCACCGATGCCATACCGCAGGTGAAGACGCACGACCTCGACGTTCCGCGCATCGGCTACGTGCACAGCTGGCAGCGCACGCAGGACGAAGGATGGGTGCGCGCGGCGCTCGACACGTACGGTGTGCCGTACACCTACTTCGCCGACCAGAAGTTGCGCGACGGGAATCTCCGCGCGAAGTACGATGTGATCATCATGCCGAGTATCGGCGGGAGCGCGACGTCGCAGGTGAACGGGATCCCGAAGACGTCGTCGATTCCGCTGCCGTACAAGAAGACGGCGGCGACGCCCAACCTCGGCACGCTCGATCAGAGCGATGACATCCGCGGCGGGATGGGGCTGGAGGGGCTGGCGGAGCTCGCGAAGTTCGTCGAGCAGGGCGGCACGCTCATCGTCGAAGGGTCGACGTCGACGATCTTCCCGGAGTATGGGATCACCAGTGGCGTGACGGTCGAGGATCCGGACGGCCTGTTCGTGCGCGGGTCGATTCTGCGCGGGATCATCGCCGACACGAAGAGCCCGATCGTGTACGGCTACGAGGGGCGACAGCTGCCGGTGTACTTCAATCAGTCGCCGGTGCTGAACGTGGGCGGTGGTGGGTTTGCCGGTGGATTCGGCGGCGGCGCGAACATCCCCGGCGTCGGACAGGACATCACCCCGATGGCCACGCCGCTCCGGCTGTCACCGTGGGAGCAGGACACGACCGCAGCGGGCGGACGTCGCCGCCGCGGTGCGCAGGGTGGTGTCGGCGCTGATCAGCGTGCGGCGGTCCGTCAGCTCACGCGCGCTGGCGGTGCGAACGCGAGCGACGAGCGGCCGCGCGTGATCATGGCCTTTCCCGCCAACCCGAACGACATGCTGCTCTCGGGCGTGCTCGCGGGCGGGCAGTATCTCTCGAACCGCGCGCAGGTGGTGGATGCACCGCTCGGCAAGGGACACGTCGTGATGTTCGCGATCCGTCCCTTCTGGCGGTGGCAGACGCAGGGAACGTTCTTCCTCGGCTTCAACGCGATCCTGAACTGGGACGATCTGGACGCGGGGAAGGCGGAGCCGGCGGGGCGATCGGCGCAGCAATAGCGCCGTCGGCGCGTGTCATTCCGAGCGCAGCGAGGAATCTCGGTGGCATCACGAGATCCCTCGCTGACGCTCGGGATGACAGTGCTGGCGCTCGGGATGACAGTGCTGGCGCTGGGGATGACGGGGCTGACGCTCCGGATGACGGCGCTACCTCATGCCTCTCCCGTCACGCACTTCACGCACTCGAGCACAGTGCCGATGCGGCTCGCGCGGCCACCCGGAGTGGTGACCCACTCGCGCACCTGCCAGGGCGGGTCGTGTCGCACGTGCTGGGTGTGGCCGCACTCGAGGTCGGCGACCCAGTGGTGCTCGACGTCCTGATGGAAGCCGATAATCTTGCGCGGGATTGCGGGACCGGCGCGAGGGTCACGTTGCATGGTCGTCGCTCAGCATGTCACGGCGCCGCGTTCGCGAAGACGTACTCGGCGTCCACGGTGCGGCCGCGCCAGTAGGGGTATGTGGTGTCGGGCAGCTGCCACTCGACCTCGCTCGTCATCGGGATCATCATGCCACTCACGCGCGCATAGTCGGCCAGCCGAGCCGACCATGGCGTGAGGATGAACGTGTCCTTCACCGCACGGTAGCGCATCGTGTGCGCGCTGACAATCTCACCGCGTGCGCCGAAGCCGAAGTCGAGCGAGACCGTCGTGTCGCGATCGGTGAATGTCGCGCGCGCGGTGCGGTCGTCGACGGGCGCCCATGTCACGCCTTCGCGCGGCAGGAGCGCGGTCGGCAGCCACACGGCTTCGGCGAGATAGCGGAGCAGCGCGCCGGACGCCATCTCCGCTCCACCGTGCAGATTCGCGACGGTGATGAGGCCCGCGATCTTCGCCACCGTCGAGCCCTCGCCATCGATGTAGCTGTCGCGCACGTGCACGGAGACGAGCGGCGCCATCCGGATGCGTCCGTCCCACACGAGACCGGGTGGGTGTACGGTGCATCGCTCGATGCCAGTGAAGCGACTCCATGCGCCCGGCTTCAGCGCGAACGTCCCCGACTGGCGGAAATACGCTTCGCGAATGAGCGGCTGATCGGGTGTGAGCGCGACGTCGAAGTAGCGCGCAACGGGATCGGGCAGCCCCGCGAGCTGATCCCGTGTGAACACGGGGGCCGCGGAGCTGCCCGATCCCGTCGTGCGTGCGTCTGCCATCAGTGAAGCGTGCTCAGTGCACCATGGTCGCGAACTGCTTGGGCGTCCCCACCTGGATCATCCCCACCGCGCCCTTCTCGGCGTCGGCGAAGCTGTGGGTGACGAAGGCGTAGATCCCTTCGCCGCTCCCGTCCTTGTCGAACACCGTCTCGAAGACCGCGCCGCCGCCCGCAGGCACTTCATAGGTCTGCACATCCTGCAGTGCGTGTGCCGGGTTGCCGTCGGGGTACACGCGATTGAAGATCGCGCCGACAAGGTGGAAGTCGCTGTCCATGTTGGGCCCCGCGTTCACCACGAAGAAGCGCACGCGATCGCCGACGTTCACCTTGAGCGGATTGCTCTTGTACTGGAAGGCGCGCCCGTTGAAGACGACGTAGCTCGGGTCCTTGGTCAGCGCCGCCTGCCAGTTGTTGACGACGGCGGGGACGATCGCGCTGCCGGGCTGCGCGGCGGTCGCGGGTTGCGCGGGCCCGTGCTGGTGCTCGTCACCGTGCTGCATGTCGCCAGTCTCGTCACCGCTCTTCATCTGCGCGGCCTGCTGCGTGTAGAACTCGCTCTGCACGAGGACGAACTCCTTGTCGGCCTTCGTGCCCCAGCCACCCTTGGGATCGACGATCATCGCGAAGTACATCCCCTGCATGATGTGCATGGTGACGGGCGGTGTGCCGCAGTGCACGAGGAACGCGCCCGGATCCTTGGGTGTGAACTCGAAGCTGATCGAGTCCTTCGGCATGATCGTGCGGTAGGCGACGTTCGCCGGGATGCGCGCGGCGTGGAAGTCGATCGAGTGCGGCATCGGCGTCTCGTTGACGACGGTGACCTTCACCTTGTCGCCGACGCGCGCGCGGAGGACGGGGCCGGGCACCGTACCGCCGAACGTCCACCCCTGGTACGTGACGCCATCAGCGATCTGAATGGTGGCGTCCTTGATGGGGATGCGAAACTCCTTCACCTCCGCGTCCGACGGCGCGGGCGCCGTAGCGATGTGGGCGGGGGTCGTGGCCGTCACCGTCTTGTCGTAGTCAATGCGCTCGACGGTGGGGCTGCGGTGCGCGGCGCCGAGCAGGCCAACAG
>DASSNR010000042.1:0-2389 GCA_035687925.1 Gemmatimonadaceae bacterium
GCGTGCAGCATCTCCCGATAGTGCTGAATCGCCACCGATGCGATCGTGATGTGGACAACGCAACGATCCGTACAAGCAGGAGGTCGGGTCATGTCACACATCCTTCTTGGAACGCACGGTGGAAACACTGCGGTTGGTGCCGCACGTATCGCGCGGTTACTCAGCGAACGCGTACACGCACCGCTGGATGTCGTCGCGGTGCTCGTGCCGCCTCCAATCATTGACGCCGGGTATGGTGCGGTGTTCGTGCCCGACGACACCACGATGCGTGAGGCGCTGCAGCAACTGCGGACGGATGCCAACGCGCAACTGCGGAGTTGTGGCTGGACCGGCAACGTCAGCACGACGTGCATCGAGGGACCGCCCGTGCGCTCGATCCTCGACGAAGCGCGCGAGCATCGATCCGATCTCATTGTGGTCGGCCTCGGATCCCATCAGTTCATCGATCGCGCGCTCGGCGGCGAAACCGCGCTCCGTCTGGCGCAGGTGTCCGATGTCCCGGTGCTCGCCGTGCCCGGCACCGCGACCGAGCTTCCGCATCGCGTGATTGCCGCGATCGATTTCAGCGACACGAGCATCGAGGCCGCCATGCTCGTCGCGTCCTGGCTCACCGCGGGCGACGTGCTACTGCTTGCACACGTTGCTCCACCGACGCCGAGTCGCGGCAGGACGGCCACTGGGGCACGAGATGCCGAGTCCGCGCCCGTTCGTTTGCCCGATGTCGCGAAGGAGCTGGCTGTTCCCAACGGCGTCACGGTCACACCCATCGAGCTCACCGGTGATCCTGCGCGCGCGCTCCTCGATCTCGCTGAGCGCGAGCACGCCGATCTGCTCGCGCTGGGGAGCCATGGCTACGGTATGTGGAAGCGGTTCCTGCTCGGAAGTGTGGCCTCCAAGGTTCTGCGGTTGGCCACCTGCTCCGTGCTCGTCGTGCGCCCGGTACGGGAACGAGCTGAAATGGCCGCGACTCGCGCACAGCTGGCGGGAGAGGAAGCTGCGACAGCGCATGCGAGCTGATCGCCGGGGGCAGTAGCCTGACGCCGCGGCTCGACGTCGCATGCTCCTCTCCTGATCAGTGTGCGACTTCGGATGCGAGCGGATCGCGTGATGCTTCGCAAAGTAGGGGGCCATGGCCACCGCGTCTGTCAGGCGCTCGCCGAATCCGTGTCCGCCAACTCCGTACGCGGTATGGGCATTGCGCCGATGGACGCGATCACGGGGCGACCTACCTTTCCTGTTCCGGCGACCCGTAGCATCGAGTCGCGCCGGGAATGCCGAAACGCAGCAGGAGGACCACAATGGCTACGGAACGCTCCACCTCATCCGGGCTCGCCGTTGCCCATGCCGCGCCAGCGGGCGCCAGCGCGACGGCAAACGTCGTCACCCCCTTCGAGGCCATCGGCAGGGAGGACACTCCAACGGTGGGCGGCAAAGGGGCGAACCTCGGCGAGATGCTGCACGCGGGTCTTCCGGTGCCGCCCGGCTTCGTCATCACCATCGAGGCGTACCACCGCTTCTGCGAGCATGGCGAGCTCGGCGCCGAGATCGCCGCTCGCCTCGCCTCGGTGGATGTCGATGACCCGGACTCGCTGCAGCAGGCGTCGCGCGCGCTCCGCGATCTCGTCCTCGGTACCGGGATCCCGGACGATCTCCGCGCGGAGCTCGTCGACGCGTATCGCACGCTCTCGAATGATCATGATGACGGCGCACCGCTCGTCGCCGTGCGCTCGTCGGCGACCGCCGAGGATACCGTGCAGTTCTCCTTCGCCGGCATGTTCGAGAGCTTCCTCAACGTGCGCGGTGAGGCGGCATTGCTGCGGCGCGTGAAGGAGTGCTGGGCGTCGACCTTCGGGGCGCGCGTCCTCTTCTACCGCCTCAAGCAGGGGATGCCGGCGGAGATGCCCGTCGCCGTCATCGTCCAGCGGATGATCGATTCCGAGAAGTCCGGCGTCATGTTCACGGTCGATCCGGCCACGCACGATCCCACGCGCATTGTCATCGAGGCCGCGTGGGGGCTGGGCGAGGTGGTCGTGGGCGGTCAGGTGACGCCCGATCACTACGTGATGGACAAGAAGACGCTGGCGACGCTGACGGCGGATGTGGCGCACAAGGACTTTCTGCTCACGCGTCGACCTGGCGGCGCAACCACGGTGCGCATCGATCTCGCAGGCGACGCGCGGGCCGATGCTCGCGTCCTGACCGACGCCGAGCTGCGAACGATCGCCGAGCTCGGCCTGCGCTCGGAGCAGCATTACGGCACGCCGCAGGATCTGGAGTTCGCCGTCGAGGGCGACGCGGTGTACCTCACGCAGACGCGACCGATCACGACGCTCAGCGAGCGTCCGGTGGTCACGCCATCGACCGATGGCCGACAGGACGGCGGGCGCGC
>DASSNR010000054.1:0-10991 GCA_035687925.1 Gemmatimonadaceae bacterium
CGCGTGATCGATACACTGAACGAGAATTTCGGCAGCATCGGGTACGTGATCATCGGTGTGTTCGTGGTGAGCTGGGTCGGATCCGCCATCATCTATCGGCTCAAGGGATACGATGAGCTCGAGGTGACCGAGCCCGCAGGCTGACCGGGCACACATGACCGTGTGAGACGTTCCGGGTGCGGAACGTGCAGCACCCGTCACGCATCGCGTCGGGAACCTGATGCCCGTGCTTCGGGCTTCATCTGTCGCACGGCATCGCGTTGCGCGTGCGCGCACCATCACCGATCTTTACCTCATGCACCGACACTGGACGCAGCGCGTTTTCGCCATGCTGCTCGTGGCCTGGTTCACCGCCCTCGTGGCGGAGCCGGTGACGTTGCATCCATGTCCCATGCACGACGGCGTGCTGCTCATGATGTCCTCGCAGTCGCAGATGGCGGGGCATGCCATGGACATGAGCGCCATGGCGCACGACCATGCGATGCCGCACGCCGATCACGAGCAGATGCCGGGACACCAGCAGGGTGGCCAGCATCAGTGCACGTGTCTCGGCACCTGCACGGCCGCGAGCTCGGCCGGGCTCCCCTCGGCGCACGTGACGCTCGCGAGCGCGCTCGTCGTGCACGCGCACAATCCTGGCCTGCCGGACTATCGCTACGTTCCGGTCGCGGCGCAGCACGTTCTCCCCTTCGCACACGGTCCACCTCTCTCTCCGCTCGCGCTGTAGCGCGTCGGCGCATCCAGCGCCCGCGCCTCGCGCACTCGATCGTTTCGCTCCCACATCACGCGAACTTTCACGACCCCTGCGGAGGGGGAATTCATGCCGTTCGTATTCTGCTCATCGCGAGCGTCGCGATGCGCGCGCCGTCCCATCGGTGTGCCGTGCGTGGTCGCTTGTCTGATGTTCATCGTCACCATCTGCAGCACACAGCCGCTGCTCGCGCAGCACGTGCACGCCGATACGGCGCAAACAGACAGCAGCCGGCTGGCGCGCGACACGACCCGCGTCTACACGCTCCCACAGGTGCGCGTGACGGCAGCACCGGCACAGCGCGCCGAGGCGGCGAGCGCGGTGGTCATCACGCCGCAAGCGATTCGCACCGCACCGGCCACGAACGCGTGGGACATCGTGCGGCAGACGGCGGGCGTCGAGGTGCATCAGCAAGGGCAGGGGCCGGGCTTCGCCTCCGATGCGGTGATTCGCGGCTTCACCTCCGACCATTCGACGGATGTCGCGCTGACGATCAACGGCGTGCCGGTGAACGAGCCGGTGAACGGACACGCGGAAGGGTACGCGAACTGGAACGAGATCCTCCCCGAAGCGGTTTCGTCGGTGCGCGTGCTCAAGGGACCGACGTCGCCGTGGATCGGGAACTTCGCGATGGGCGGTGAGGTGGTCGTCGAGACCGTTCCGGTCGCATCGGGTGGACGATGGGGCGTGACGGGCGGCTCGTACGGCGACGCGCGACTCGCCGGCCTCATCGGGAACGTCGGCGAAGGCGGCGGCTACGTGCTCGCCGGCGATGCGCAGCGGCAGGATGGCTGGCGCGCGAACAGCACGTCGCAGAGTGGGCATCTCCTCTTCAATCGCGTGTGGACGCGGAACGGGACCGAGCTCCAGCTCGGCGGGTG
This sequence comes from Gemmatimonadaceae bacterium, assembly GCA_035687925.1. Taxonomy (GTDB): domain Bacteria; phylum Gemmatimonadota; class Gemmatimonadetes; order Gemmatimonadales; family Gemmatimonadaceae; genus DASSNR01. The sequence continues at coordinate 1,633 of DASSNR010000054.1, forward strand.
GGGCGACGCCTCGCACTGGAATTCACCGGGCTTCCTCACGCTGCAGCAGTTCCAGCGGGGCGATCTGTTCGGCGCGGTGGACTTCACCGACGGCGGGACTTCCGGCGTCGGTACCGTGCGCGCGTCGTACAAGCACGAGAGCGGCTCGCACACGATCGAGTCGATGCTCTACGCGCGCGGCGGCGACTGGCACATCTTCCTCAACATTCCGCCGGAGGGCGGGATCGGCGAGGGCGCGCCATCGCAGACCGAGGAGCTCGACCGGCGCCTGGGTGGCGGCGGCTACACGCGCTACGCGCAGCAGCTCGGGCCTCGCGTGCATCTCATGCTCGGCGTGGAGTATCGCGGTGTGCGCGCGGGGTACGAGCGCTACTTCACGACGCAGCGGCAGCGCGACTCGGTGTTCATGATCGAGGACGCAATCCCCGCGCGGCTCAATGCCGATTACCTGATGGCCGCGCCCACGGTCGACGCGCACATCGATGTCACGCCGAAGCTCAGCCTCGGGATCGGCGGGCGCTACGACGTGCTGTGGTACGCGTCGTCGCCCAAGGATGGCGGCGCGCGCATCACGCAGGCGAACGAGGTCGCCACACCGAAGCTGAGCGCCATCTACCGCTTCGATCCGACGTGGTCCGTGTACGCCGCGTTCAACGGCGGCTTCCGCTCGGCCGATGGCATCATCAGTGATCCCACGCTGCAGCCGAGTCGCGAGTGGGCGAGCGAGGTCGGCGTGCGCGCCACGGGGCATCGCTTCGAGGGATCGATCGCGCTGTTCAACGTGGACGTGCACAACGAGCAGACGTTCAACGAGGTGACGCAGGAGTTCAGCGCGAACGGCGAGAGCCGGCGGCGCGGGGTGGAGATCGACGCGCGTGTGGGTGTGGTGCCCGCGGTCGCACTCTTCACGCACTCGACGATCAACGATGCGCACTACACGCGCCTCATCTCCGACGATGGCGAGGATCTCTCCGGCGTGCCGGTGTTCGGCGTCGCGCGCTCCCTGGTCGAGAGCGGCGTGGACTTCCAGCATCGCGGACTGATGGGCTCGGTGTGGGCCGCATACACGGGACCGTTCACGCCGATCGGCGAGCCGGATGCGCGGACGTCGCCCTACACGCTGCTCAATGCACGCGGTGTGGTGCCGATCAACGCCACGTTCTCGCTCGGGATCGGCGTGCAGAACATTCTGGACCGTCGCTACACCGAGCTGCGTGCCTCGGGGTTCGTGAGCCCCGGGCAGCCGCGCACGGTGCTGGTGACGCTGCGCTACGGGAGCTGACGGCCGGACGCGATGGGAGCTGACGGCCGTCAGCGCCGTACCGACGGGCGCACGCACGAGCGCAAGCAGCCCGACGGTACCGGCCCTCGGTGGCGTGGCTGATGCAGGGCGATGGGCATCGACAGCGGGCTCGTGAAAGTGCATCCTACTGGCCAATTGCACGGGTAGGATCACGCTCCCATTTCGCGGAGGACACATGACCGACGAGGCGCTGGAGACGGGACTCGCGGAGGATGTGGCATCGGGCCACGTCCATCGCTTGTCGCGCGACCAGCTCGCGGTCATTCTCGAGCGCATCGATGATGGTTTCGTGGCGTGGGATCGGGAGTGGCGCTTCACGTACGTCAACGCGCGTGCGGCTGCGATCTTCCGCCGGTCGGGGCACGGTCCTGCGCTGATCGGCCGCACGCTCTGGGACGTGTACCCGGAAATCATCGAGACACCGCTCGAGCAGCAGATGCGGCGCGCCCTCGATCAGCAGGCGACGATCGTCTTCGAGACGCCGTCGGTGTGGGGCGGCGCGTGGTATGAGGTGCGCGTCTACCCGTCCGCTGATGGTGTCACGTCGTACTTCCGCGACGTCACCGAGCGCAAGCGGAACGAAGCGCGGCTGCGCGTCCTTGCGGACGCCGGCGGGATCCTCGGCGAGTCGCTCGACTACGAGACGACACTCCAGCGCGTCGCGCGGCTCGTGGTGCCGCGTATTGCGGATTGGTGCGCCGTCGATCTCGTGGACAACCCGACGCACGCCGCGAGCGGCAGAGTGCGTCGGCTCGCCGTCGCGCACGAGGACCCCGCGAAGGTAGCGTGGGCGAGAGAGCTCAGTGAGCGCTACTCCACCAATCTGGGTGGCGGCGCCGGTGTGTCACGGGTGGTACGCACCGGACAGACGGAGTTCGTTCCGGAGATCACGGACGAGATGCTGGTGCGCGGCGCGAAGGACGCCGAACATCTGCGCCTCCTGCGCGAGATCGGATTCCGCTCGGTGCTCATCGTGCCGCTCGTGGCGCGAGAGCATACGCTGGGTGCGATCACGCTCGTGACGGCGGAGTCCGGCCGCCGGTACGAAGCGGCGGACGTCGCCATGGCCGAGCTGCTCGCGACGCGGGCCGCAGTCGCGATCGACAACGCGCGATTGCATCGCGGGTTGCAGGAGGCGCGCGAGGAGCTCGAGGCGCAGGCGGGGGAGCTCGAGCAGACGATGGAGGAGCTGGAGCAGGCGAACGACGAGCTCGCCGAGCGCGTGACGGAAGCGCAGGCGGCGCGCGCCGAAGCGGAGGCGGCGAACAAGGCGAAGGCGGAGTTCCTCGCGATGATGAGCCACGAGCTGCGCACGCCGCTCAACGCGATCGCCGGCTACGCGGAGCTGCTCGAGATGGGGATCCGCGGTCCGGTGACGCCGGCGCAGCACGAGGATCTGCTGCGCATCCGGCGGAGTCAGGAGCATCTGCTCACGCTCATCAACGACCTGCTCAACTTCGCCAAACTCGAGAGCGGACACATCGAGTTCGACATCACGGATGTCGGTGTGGAGCACGCGCTGAACGGGATCCGCGAGATGGTCGAGCCGCAGCTCCAGTCGCACGGGCTCCGCTACGAATACCGGAGTGGCGACCCGACGGTGCGGGCGCGCGCCGACAGCGAGAAGCTGCGACAGGTCGTGCTCAACCTGCTGTCGAACGCCATCAAGTTCACGCCGAGCGGCGGATGCGTGAGCGTGTGGTGGGAGGCGACGGAGCGCGACGTCTGCATTCGCGTGGAGGACACGGGGATCGGGATTCCGCCGGACAAGCTGCGCGCGATCTTCGAGCCGTTCGTGCAGGTGGACCAGCGCTTCGCGCGCGGATCGGATGGGATCGGCTTGGGGCTCGCCATCAGTCGCGACCTCGCGCGCGGGATGCACGGCGAGCTGACGGCGGAGAGCGTGCTGGATCGGGGGTCCGTCTTCACGCTCACCGTGCCGCGGAGCGGCGCCGTGGGGAAGAGCGCGTAGCGAGCGATCCGATCACGCACCGTTGATCGAAGCGCCGCGCATCGCGTCGGCGGCTGACACCAACGTGCTCGTTGACACGCCGACCGGGTCGCCCTAAGTTGCAGCCCCCAACACGACCCGGGAGGCCGTATGGTTTCCTACCCGATCGTGGCAGCAGCTCAGCTGTTCGCCGTCCTTCCGCTCGCGACTCAGGTGCCGTCCCCACGGCTTACCTCCCCGCCCGGCAGCGAGCGCATCATCCCGAACGACAATCGACATCCCGCTGGCCGCCTGGAGAACGGCGTGCTCACTGTTCGCCTCGAGGCGCGCAGCGGAGAGTGGTACCCCGAGGGGCTCGAGGGGGGAAGCGTCCCGACGGCCGCTTTCGCCGAGGCGGGGAAGCCGCTGCAGGATCCCGGTCCGCTGCTGCGCGCGAGCGCCGGCACGGAGATGCGCGTCACCGTGCACAACGCGCTCGCGAAGCCGCTCACGATCTTCGGGATGGGCGAGCGCCGCGGACTCGCGGGCAAGCACGTCGTCATCCCGTCCGGGCAGACGCGCGAGATACGATTCCGCGTCACCGCACCGGGGACGTACTACTACGTCGGGAAGACCATCCCTGATCCCGCGCCTGTCGCGGCGCGACACGACGAGGACGGCCAGCTGAACGGCGCCATCGTCGTGGATCCCGCGGGGATGAAGAGCCCGCCCGACGATCGCGTCTTCGTCATCTCCGAGTGGGCGGAGCTGGATTCGGCGAGCCCCAGCGGGATCGGGCGTGCGACGCTCGCGATCAACGGTCTGTCGTGGCCGCACACCGAGCGCCTCGATCTGATGCAGGGGGACTCGGTGCACTGGCGATGGATCAACGCGTCGGGGCTCGAGCACCCGATGCATCTGCACGGCTTCTACTTCCGGCTGGATGCGAAGGGCGACGGAGTCACCAACGGCGACATCGCGCGCGATCAGCGCCCCATGGAAGTGACGGAGATCCTCTCGCCCGGCCAAACGATGGCGTTGTCGTGGTTCCCGGATCGACCCGGGAACTGGATCTTCCACTGCCATTTCGCGGGACACGTATCGTATCTCGTGTCGCTCGACACGCACGACGGCATGGCGCCCACCATGAACATGCTGGCGCGCCACGCATCGGATGCGCCGCACCAGATGTACGGACTGGTGCTCGGGATCAGAGTCGCACCGCGTCCCGCTTTCGCGCGCGCCGAACCCGCCGTCGCGTCTCGACGGATCCGGCTCCTCATGCGCTCGCGGCCGAACGTCTACGGCGATCATCCCGGCTACGCCTTCGTGCTCGACGGCACGCGCGACGCAGCGGACTCCACGGCGCTCACCGTCCCGGGGCCGCTGCTCCTGCTCGAGAAGGACCAGCCGGTCGCGATCACGCTGGTGAACCAGTCGAACGTGCCGGAAGCAGTGCACTGGCACGGTATCGAGGTCGACCAGAGCTATCCGGATGGCGTGCCGCAGTGGAGCGGTTGGGAGCAGAAGCTCCTGCCCACCATCGCGCCGGGCGATTCGCTGACCGTGCGCTTCACGCCGCCGCGGGCGGGGACGTTCATGTATCACTCGCACTTCAATGAATTCGCGCAGATCACGTCGGGGCTGTACGGCCCGATCATCGTGTTGGAGAAGGGCGCGCGATACGATTCCACCACCGACCGTGTGCTGATGTTCAGCGACGACGGCCCGACAACGAACGTGATCACGGGACCGTTCCCGCCGACGCTGCTCAACGGCAAGGTGCATCCGGCGCCGATGGAGCTCCGTGCCGGAACCACCTATCGTTTGCGCCTGATCAACATCAGGGGTGATGCGCCGGAAGACATCACGTTGCTGAACGGCGGCCGGCCGGTCGAGTGGCGGCTCGTCGCCAAGGACGGCATGTCCGTCCCGCCCGCGCAGGCGACCATACGGCCGGCCACGCTCCACTTCGATCCGGGCGAGATCTACGACGTCGAGCTCACACCGACGCGAGCCGGGACGCTGACGCTGCGCATGGAGACGCGCCCGCCGAACCCGGCGAGGCAGCGCTCGTGGCCGGTGACGAACGTGATGGTGCGGGTCAATTGATGCGGAGAGCCTCTATTACGACAGCTGCTCTGCCATCTCCGGCTCGGGCTGCGTCTGGACGCGACCGAGCAGGCGATCGAGGCTGAAGCGGCCGCCGCCGTGCGCGGCGAAGAAGAGGAAGGTGAAGCAGAGGACCACGGGAAGCTCCCCGTGGTTGCGGATCGGGAACCACCCGTGCGGGAAGTGCGCCATGAAGTAGGCGACCGCCATCTCGCCGCTCATGATGAACGCGGCTGGGCGCGTGAAGAGTCCGAATGCGACGAGGAGCCCGCCGAAGAATTCGATGACGCCGGCCAGCCCGAAGAGCGAAACGAGCGCCACGGTGCCGCCCGGCTTCGGCCCGAAGCCGCCCAGCACACCGAACAGCTTGGCCGCCCCGTGCTGCATGTAGATCAGCGCAGCGACGATGCGCAGCAGTGCGAAGGTGACGTCGTGGTATTTCGTGGTCGACAGCGCAGGCATGAGCAACGACTCCTGTGCGGAACGATCGGCATGTTGGGGGGCGGGCGCGGGAGGTGCGCACCGGGAAGACCATCTAGCGGGATGAACACCCCTGCAGGTGCCGATGTTCCGGAAGCGGGAAGGACTGGAGAGCAGAAAGGAGAGAGGAGAGAGGAGAAAGGAGCCGGCACACCCCGGCAGTCCCGCCACGTGGCGAGAAGCATCCCGAGGCCGTTCCTCCTCTCTCCTGTCTGCTCTCTGCTTTCCGCCCTCTGCTCTTACGCCGCGTCCTCGATGACGGTCGCGCCGCGGAGTCGCTCCAGATTCTGCGCGAACTCGTGCGCGAGCGCGCTCGTCGCGGGGCCCACGAGGACGTAGACGTCCTTGCGCAGGTAGCGCCGCATGGGGACGGCGTCGCGGCGCGCGTCGCTGAGCGCACGGCGCGCCGACGACGTGTACCGCTCGCCGAGGTGCGCGGGCTCGGTGTCGAACAGATAGCTCGTGAGGAGCGCCGCCATGCGCCGCTCGCCGCCGGTATTGCTCCGCAGGTCGATGACGAGCGCGTCCGTGGTCGCGAGGAAATCCATCGCGGCGGCCGCGGCATCACATGCGACATCCACCGGTGCGAAGCGACGCAGCTCCAGATAGCCCACATTGTCCCGCAGCCGCTCGACGCGCGCGAAGCCGGACCGGCTGTCCGCCGTCCCCGCGAGCACCATCTGATGGACACTCTCCATGGTCCGCGCGAGCGTGGAGCGCAGCACGCCGCTCGCGGCGTAGCGTGAATCGAGAATGTTGAGCGCTGGACTGCACATGGGCATACCCTCTACACTGTTCCCCGCCACGGTGCGACTCGGCGATCCGCTATGCCGAGCTCGGAGTCCGGGGCGTCGCCATGAGACAGGTGGCACCGTGGTGCATCACCTGCTCAGGGATTTGGACAGGGGGATCGGGGAAAAGGTTGCCTGAACTGCAGTCGTCAGTCGTCGGTCGTCAGTCGTCTGACACACCCTCGGGGTGCTTCGGAGCGGCCGACGACAGTTGGCTGACGACTGAGAGCCGACGACCGACGACGTTTATCGCATCTCACTTCTCGCTACGCACGAGTCGCCCATGCACACCATCTGGACCGATCTGATCGTTCCTGGAGTTCCGGTCGCCGAGAAGTTGATCCGGACGTTGGCGGTGTACGTCTTTCTGCTCGTCGGGCTGCGGCTCGCAGGGAAGCGCGAGCTCGGGCAGCTCAATCCCTTCGATCTCGTCGTGCTGTTCCTGCTCTCCAACACGGTGCAGAACGCGATCATCGGCAGCGACAATTCGCTCTCGGGCGGCATCATCGGTGCGGCGCTGCTGCTCGTGATCAACTACGTCGTCGTGCGCTACCTGTACGAGCACCCCGCGCTCGACCGGTTCATCGCGGGCGACACCGAGCTCCTGATTCGTGGCGGACGTGTGCTGGAGCATCGCCTGCGCCGCGAGCTGATCACACGCGAGGAGCTCGCCGCCGCCGCGCGACGGCAGGGCTTCTCGCACCTGAATGAGATCGAGTCGTGCCGCCTCGAGGTTGGCGGCGCCCTCACCTTCGTCCCCAAGCGCCCCACGACTGACGACGAACGCCATCGCGAAGTGATGGCGCGGCTGGAGAAGATCGAGAAGATGGTGCGGGCGAGTCAGTGAGTCAGACAAAGCTCGAACGGTTGTCATTCCGAGCGCAGCGAGGAATCTTGGCCTGGCGAGTGGAGATCCCTCGCTTCGCTCGGGATGACAATTCGGCGCTCGGGATGACAGCCCTACAAGCCGTTCCTGACTCACTGACCCACTGACCCACTGACTCACTTCTTCTCCCGCACCCTACGCCAACGTCGGATGCCGCAGATGCCATCCCGTCGCTTCCTGGTACGCGCGCGCGAGGGCGAGCATCGGGGCTTCGCCGAACAGGTTGCCGAGGAAGGTGATCGATACCGGCGTGCCGTCGTCGTTGAAGCCGTTGGGGAGGATGACGGCGGGGTGGCCGGTGAGGTTCGTGACGGTGAGCTGGACGCCGTTCGTCGGCGCGACGATGACATCCACCTTCGACATCACCTGCTGCATCGCCACCATCGCCTGCGTGCGGACGCGGTTCGCGTTCACGTACTCGACGGCCGGGATGAAGCGCGCGGTGCGGAAGGTGTTGGGCCAGTCGTTCGGGCCCTGCTGCACCATCTCCTTGTCGCGCCCCGAGCGGGTGAGATCATCGAACGCCGCGGCGGCTTCGGCGTCGAGGACGATCGTCATCGCGCGGTAAGGAAAATCCGGGAGCTCGACCGGGATGAGCGACACGCCCATCGACCGAAGGACCTCGAGCGCCTTGTCGTCGAACGGCTTCGTGCGATGCCGCTCGGTCTGGTCGAATGCGCTCGTGAGGTAGCCCACGCGCAGACTCGACGGCTTCACGCTCGCGTCCCAGTTGAACGACGCGTTGTGCACCGTGCCATCCTTGCCGTCGGGTCCCTTGATCGCGTCGAGCACGAGCGCGCAATCTTCCACGCTCCGGCACAGGGGACCGAGCTTGTCCATGCTCCACGAGAGCGCCATCGCTCCCGTGCGCGGCACTCGGCCGAACGTCGGACGGAGTCCCGTCACGCCGCACCGCGTGCTCGGGCTCGAGATGGAGCCCAGCGTCTCGCTCCCGATCGAGAAGCCGACGCATCCGGCGGACGTCGCCGACGCGGGGCCAGCTGACGAGCCGCTCGAGCCCTGATCCGGCTTCCACGGATTGCGCGTCATTCCGCCGAACCAGACGTCGCCCTGCGCCAGCGCGCCGAGCGTGAGCTTCGCGACGAGCACCGCACCGGCGGCATCCAGGCGCTGCACGACGGTCGCGTCCTCGTCGATCGTCTGATGCTCGTACGGCTTCGCGCCCCACGTCGTCGGATAGCCCTTCACGGCGAGCAGGTCCTTCGCGCCCCACGGGATCCCGTGCAGCGGCCCGCGATAGTGGCCGCGCGCGATCTCGGCGTCGGCCGCCTTCGCCTGCGCGAGCGCACGCTCCTCGGTGAGCGTGATGACGAAGTGCAGCGTGGGATCGTACTTCTTGAGTCGCGCGAGATACATCTGCGTGAGCTGCGTCGACGTCACCTTCCGCCGGCGCACGAGATCGGCGAGCTGCGTCACCGGGAGAAACGCCAGCGCGTCGAGAGTCGACGGCACATCGACCGGTGACACCTTCGCGCGCACCATGGGGCGCGAGCGTGTGTCGAGCGTGACGTCGGGCAGCACCGCGTCGAAGCTCACCGCGGGCGACACGGCGTTCGGAAGTGTGATCGCTCTGATCGTCTCGAGCTGCTTCTCCTGCGACTTGAGTCCGTCCACCATCATCTCTCGCTCGGCGTCGTCGAACGAGAGACCCGCCAACTCTTCGGCGCAGGCGATGGTGCTGGTCGTGATCTCCTCGCCGCGCGCAGCGTGGGCCCAGAGAAGGCCGGGGAGGAGCGTGGTGCCGAGCCCGATGCTCGCGAAGTAGCCGACGAACGCGCGGCGATCGTAGCGCGGGCGGTCGGTGGTGTCGGTCATGGGTAGCGAGGGCGAGAAGGG
>DASSNR010000060.1:0-12795 GCA_035687925.1 Gemmatimonadaceae bacterium
GGTCGGTAGGTGAACAGCAACCACAGAGGCACGCAGACACGGAGAACTGCAGGGAGCTTGTTCTCATTGCCTTTCTCTGTGTCCTCCGTGCCTCTGTGGTGAGCTGCTGTTCGGACGCGGGCCCGAGATTCCTCGCTGACGCTCGGAATGACAAGCGTCCGGGATTCCTCGCGTCGCTCGGAATGACAACGCTCGGCTCGGAATAGCAGCGTCTCCCTCTGGCACGCCAGAGGTACGATTCATAGCTTCCCCCGCAGCGCTGCCGTTCTACCTCACGCGCTGTACGCCATACTCACCCCATCAGGAGGTCTCAGCGAGCGATGCGCAGACCCGCACTCGCGCTCGTTGTCGCCGTGCTTGCGTGCGCGCCAGCCAAGGGATCGCAGGGCCCCGCCCCCGCACCCTCGCCGCAACGCGTAGCAAGTGACACCGGGCAGACGACAGGTGACACCAGTCAGGTGGCGAACGTCGGGCCAGGCGCCCTGTCGTTGCCGAACGCCGATCCGTACCCCAGCACTTACAAGCCCTTCCCCTCGCGTCCGACGGTCATCAAGAACGTCACGCTCCTCACGGCTGCCGGCCCGACGATTCAGCGCGGCGCGATCGTGATGAAGGATGGGAAAATCGTGCTCGTGACGAACAACGCAAACGATCCGCGCATCACGCAGGAGGCGGGGAGCGATGCCATCGTCATCGACGGCACGGGCAAGTATGTGACGCCGGGCATCATCGATGTCCACTCGCACCTCGGCGTGTATGCGGCGCCGGCGACGCAGGCCTCGAGCGATGGCAATGAGGCGACGAATCCGGCGACGCCGTATGTGTGGGCCGAGCACTCGGTGTGGCCGCAAGACCCGCAATTTCCGCGACAGCTCGCCGGCGGCGTGACGACCGAGCAGATCCTGCCGGGCTCTGCGAACCTTTTCGGCGGACGCAGCGCCATCCTCAAGGTCGTCCCGTCGCGAACCGTGCAGGGGATGAAGTTCCCCGGTGCCAAGTACGGACTCAAGATGGCGTGCGGCGAGAACCCCAAGCGCGTCTATCAGAACCGCGGTCCATCGACGCGTATGGGAAACATGGCGGGCTATCGCGATGAGTGGATCAAGGCGGAGCAGTACAAGCGGAAGTGGGACAAGTGGCTCAAGGATCGGAAGGGTGATCCGCCGGCGCGCGACCTCGGGTTGGAGACGCTGGCCGAGGTATTGCGCGGCAACATCTACGTGCAGATGCACTGCTATCGTGCGGACGAGATGGCACAGGTGATCGACATGTCGCACGAGTTCGGCTACAAGGTGCGCGCCTTCCATCACGCCGTGGAGGCGTACAAGATCGCCGACCTGCTCGCGAAGGAAGGAATCGGTGCCGCGATGTGGGCAGACTGGGGCGGCTTCAAGATGGAAGCGGCCGACGCCGTGCGGGCGAACATCGCGCTCGTCTCCAAGGCGGGCGTGCGGGCGATGATCCACTCCGACGATCCTTCCGGCACGCAGCGCCTGAATCAGGAGGTCGCCAAGGCGATGGAATCGGGGCGCGAGGCGGGGATCAACGTCACTGAAGATGAAGCCGTGAAGTGGATGACCATCAACCCCGCATGGGCGTTGGGACTCGACGACAAGATCGGCTCGCTCGAGCAGGGGAAGGACGCCGACGTCGTGCTCTGGTCCGGCGATCCGTTCAGCGTCTACACGAAGACGGAGAAGGTGTGGATCGACGGCGCCCTGCTCTTCGATCGCTCGGATCCCACGCACCAGTGGCGCACCGACTTCGAGCTCGGCTACGTCCCCGACACGCGCGGAGGGACCCAGTGATGCAACGGATTCTGACACGAGCGCGGGGGACGACGCGCGTGATTGCGCTCACCGCGCTGATGCTCGCGCTCCCGGCGCTTCCGGCCGCAGCGCAGACGATCGCGATCACCGGCGGAAAAGTGTTCCCGGTGAGCAGCGCACCGATCGACCGCGGCACCGTGCTCATTCGCGACGGGAAGATCGTGGCCGTGGGTGCGAACGTGACGATCCCGGCCGACGCGCAGCGCATCGACGCGACCGGGAAGTGGGTGACGCCCGGCTTCGTGAATGCCGCGACCGAGCTCGGTGTGCAGGAGATTCAGGCCGTCTCCGACACGCGCGATGAGTTCGCGAAAGGCAAGGACGGGATTGCCGCGGGCTTCCGCGTGGTCGATGGGTTCAACCCGCGTTCCCCGCGCATTCAACAGGCACGGGAGGATGGCGTCACGACGGTAGGTGTGTTGCCGCTCGGCGGCCTCGTCGCGGGTCAAGCGGCGGTCGTCGATCTGAGCGACGGCACGGCTGCGAGCATGACGCTCAAGGCGCCAGCCGCGATGGTGGGTCAGATCGGTGATGCGCAGCAGGCGGGTGTCGGCGCCCGCGGCGAAGTGGTGGAGCGGCTGCGCGAGCTGATCGAGGATACGAAGGCGTATGCGCGTAACCCGCAGGCGTACGATCGCGCACAAACGCGCGCCTTCGTGGGCAGCCGGCTCGACCTCGAGGCGATGGTGCCGGTGGTCCAAGGAAAGGAGCCGCTCATCGTGCAGGTGGACCGTGCGAGCGACATCGAGGTCGCGCTCGGGCTCGCGAAGGAGTACGGCTTGAAGATCATCATCGGCGGGGGTGCGGAGGCGTGGATGGTGGCCGGCGAGCTGGCTGCGGCCAAGGTCCCGGTGATCACTGGCGCGATGAACAACATCCCCAACACGTTCGCGCAGCTCGGCAACCGGCAGGAGAACGCTGGGCTGCTGCGCAAGGCCGGCGTCGATGTGGCGCTCATGGGGAACGCCGGTGGCGGAGACGAGGAGGCATTCAACGTCGGCAACATCCGCTACGAGGCGGGGAACGCCGTCGCGTATGGCATGTCGTGGGACGACGCACTGCGCGCGATCACTCTCGCGCCGGCGCAGATCTTCGGCGTTGCAGACCAGGTTGGCTCGCTCGCACCCGGTCGCGAAGCGAACGTGGTGGTGTGGAGCGGCGATCCGTTCGAGTTCAGCTCGCACGCGGACCAGGTAATCATCCGCGGGAAGCCCGTGTCGGGCGAGTCGCGGCGCAATCTCCTGGTCGAGCGGTACAAGACGCTGCCCCCGAACTACGATCGGCCGTGATCGATTCGAGCGGTACGCACGTCGCACGTAGCGCGAACTGAGTGGTTGCACCACAGAGACACGGAGGGCACAGAGAGCTGCTTGCGCTTTTCTCTGTGCCCTCCGTGCATCAATGGGGTCAGCGTCGATGGATTGGCTCGGCGCTGACCCCATTGAGCACCCGCAATGAAATCGGACGTAGCTAGGTGGGATTCCCGTCGCTCGGGGTGCTCGTTGCCGTCGTACGACCAGCCTTGCGCGACTGGACCATCTGTGACAGGCGCTCCTCAATGCGCGCGGCCTCGGCCTCGCAGGCCGCGAGGACGCTGCTCAGGCGCGCGTAGTCGTCGGGCTTCAGCTCCTCGCCGCGCTGTCTGGCGCGATAGACCGCGTAGCCCAGATCGCGCGCGGCCTTGTCGGCGCGCTGGCGGGCACGCAACCCGTCGAGACGCACGCGCCCTTCATCAAAAGCGCCCTGCGCGATCTCACCGGCGTGGTCGAGTTCCTGCTTGAGCTTGTCCCAGAGCGCCATGTCATCCTCGCGTGTCGAAGCGTCAGTGACCGAACCACCGCGAATACTACGCCACGACGCAGGGCTGGTTTCCATGTGCGAGCTGCGCCGTCTCTCCGGCCGCCGCATACACGAACGCCCCCGTCGATTGCGGCGGGGGCGTTGCTCGCTGCTCGGCGCCGCGACTTACGCGACGGACTCCGCTTGCACCGGCGGATACACGCTGACGCGGTAGCGTCGGCGATCCTTGTGCTCGAACTTCACGACGCCGTCGATGAGCGAGTAGATGGTGTAGTCCGAACCGAGCCCGACGTTGCTGCCCGGGTGGAACTTCGTGCCGCACTGCCGAACGAGGATGTTCCCCGCTCGCACGCGCTCGCCGCCAAACTTCTTGACGCCGCGGTACTGCGGATTGCTGTCGCGACCGTTGCGGCTGGAGCCGACGCCTTTCTTATGAGCCATGAGGACCTCAGCCGAGGGTGATGTCGTTGATCTTGACTTCGGTGAAGCCCTGCCGGTGCCCCTGCTTGCGAGCGTAATTCTTCCGGCGCTTCATCTTGAAGACGATGATCTTGTCGCCGCGCCCATGCCGCACGACTTCGGCCGTGACCTTCGCGCCGGTAACGAGGGGCGTGCCGGCATGCACGGTATTCCCGTCGGAGCCGAGGAGCACTTCATCGAAGGTGACGTTCGAGCCGACATCGGCCGCCATGGTCGGAATCCGGATGGTCTGTCCGGGCTCGACGCGGTATTGAAATCCGGCGGTGCGGATGATCGCGTAGGACATGGGAGTACGGTGGTTGCGTCTAGGGTAAGTGGTACAGAAATACAAACTTAGCCGGGGCGCGGGGTGGTGTCAACAGAATGGGTTGTGAGCTTTGAGCTGTGAGCTTTGGGCTGTGGGCTCGGTTCTGAGCACGGAGATCGAGACCGCCTCTGGCTCACGGCCCACTCACAACCCACAGCTCAGGGCTCACAGCTCACAGCTCATCGCCCTTCACGCTACCGCATACTGTTCCGTAACATCCCGCTCCGCTCCCTTCACCACGAGCTTGAACTCGTCGGGCTTGAGGAGCGGGTCGTCGCGTAGCTCGAGGGACAGGCCAACCGCTTTCTCCAGCTTGCGCACGAAGTCCTGCTCGTTTTCCAGAATGAAGAGCGCGACGTCGGGGTGGACCTTGATAATCAGGCTCTCCTTCCGCCCCTCGACGGCCATGCGCTTCACGGCACGCTCGAGGCGGCGGACCGTGCTCTCCGGCGTGAAGACGCGCCCCGTGCCGCCGCAGATGGGGCACGCCTCGGTCATGCTGTGGTAGTGACTCGCACGGACGCGCTGGCGGGTCATCTCGATGAGGCCGAGCTCACTCACGGCGAACGCCTTCGTCCGGGCGCGGTCGCGGGAGAGGTGCGTGCGAAGCTCCTGCAGCACCTTGTCACGGTTCTGCTTGCTCTCCATGTCGATGAAGTCGCAGACGATGATTCCGCCGATGTCGCGTAGGCGAAGCTGGCGCGCGATCTCGCGTGCCGCCTCGAGGTTCGTCCGCAGGATCGTCTTCTCGGGATCCTTCTTTCCGGTGTACCGCCCCGAGTTGACGTCGATGGAGACGAGCGCCTCCGTCTGCTCGATGATCAGGTATCCACCCGATGGCAGATCGCACCGGCGCTTGAACAGGTCGCGGATCTCGGGCTCGATGCCGGCGGCATCGAAGATCGGCACCGGCTCCTCGTACAGCTTCACGCGGTCGATGAGCTCGGGCGCGATCCCTTTGAGGTACTCGGCCATCTCGTTGTACAGCTGTTTCGAGTCGACCGAAAGCGAATCGACTTTCGTGCTGAACAGGTCGCGGATGATCCCGCGGGCGAGTCCCGTCTCGCGGTGCACGAGCGCGGGCGCGCGCTGGAAGTGCGCTTTCCGCTTGATGCGCTTCCACGTGTTCATGAGCGTGGAGAGCTCGCGGCGGAAGGTGTCCTGGGTGACGTCCTCGCCCACCGTGCGGACGATGACACCACCGCTGTCGGCGGGGAGCACTTCCTTCACCTGCTCGCGGAGTCGTGCCCGCTCGGCGCGGTCGCCGATCTTGCGGCTCACACCCACACGGGAGGCGAAAGGCATGTAGACGAGGAAGCGCCCCGCGAGCGAGATCTGCGCGGTGACGCGCGGCCCCTTGGTCGAGATGGGCTCCTTGGAGACCTGGACGAGGATTTCCTGGCCGCGCTTCAGCTGCTCCTGAATGGGCGGCGCCTTGGCGCGACGCCCGCGGCGTTCGTCGTCTTCCTCGTTGTCTTCTTCTTCGTCTTCGCCGTTCTCGTCCTCGTCACGCTCCTCGTCCTCGGGGTAGACGAGATCCGACGCGTGCAGGAAGGCGCTCTTTTCGGTCCCGATGTCCACGAAGGCGGCCTGAATGCCAGGGAGCACCGCCTCGACCTTGCCGAGGTAGATGTCGCCGACCATCCGCCGCGCTTCGAGGCGGTCCATCATCAGCTCGACAAGCTGATCATCCTCCAGGATGGCGACTCGGGTCTCTCGAGCACTCGCATTGATGAGGATCTCTCGCTTCATGCAGGATTGTGCCTCTTCTACCGGGCGGCGACTCGGCATCCGGGAGAGGGTCACGTGGCTGTGAGGTGTGGTCCGCCACCGTACGCGCCGACGGAGCGACCTGAGCGGCTCCGTGTGCGGGAAGGAGGTCCAGCATGCCGGGCATCATCGTCCACGACGTCCCCGCCTCGGTGCCGATGGTCGCACACGCGCCGGCCACGATGGCCAGGCCCACGAGTGCGCGGACGAGGGAGATTCGGGAAATCATGCGATGGAGAGCCAGCATGGCCTACGGTGCGCGGGCGGGGCGGATGCCGATCGAGCCGTTCGCCGATCGGATCGCGCCCGCCGATTCAAACACGTGTACGGCGCCGCGAGTCGCGCGGCGATCTACACGCAGGAAGAGCTTGGATCAGTGGGGGTGCGTCCGGGCGACCGCCTGTCGCAACGGTGCACCCCGTCGTGCAAAGCTGTTTCGCGGTCCTCACGCCTCGTCACGCTGGTAGGCGCGGGACGGACGTCGAGGGTGCGCGATCACTTGAAGTATAGGGACGACCGGGCGCGTCCCGCAACGCTCTCGGCGACTCGTGCGCCGGAGACGCCCCCGCGCCACGGTCGATGGACGACACCGCCTGTGCGTGCGGCGACGCCAATCGACGATCGTGTCAGCCGGCCACGTCGCCCAGGAGGTGCCGCGCGATCACGATGCGCTGGATCTCGGACGTCCCCTCGCCGATCTCGCAGATCTTCGCATCACGCATCATGCGCTCGACCGGATAGTCCTTCGTGTAGCCGTAGCCGCCGTGGATCTGGACCGCCTTGATCGTGGCTCGCATGGCAAGCTCGGAGCAGTACAGCTTCGCCATCGCGGCTTCCTTCGAGTACGGGCGCCCGTGCTGTGCCAGCCATGCGGCATGGAACACGAGATGGCGCCCCGCCTCGATCTCGGTGCCGAGATCGGAGAGTTGGAACTGCACGCCCTGGAAGCTCGCGATTGCGCGGCCGAACTGCTTGCGCACCGACGCGTACTTACGCGCCTGCTCGAACGCGCCCTCGGCGATGCCGAGCGAGAGTGCGGCGATTCCGATGCGCCCCGAGTCCAGCGTCTTCATGAAGTTGATGAACCCCATCCCCTCCTCGCCGAGCCGGTTCTCGATCGGGACCTCGACGTCCTCGAAGTGCAGCTCGCGGGTGTCCGAGGCGCGCCAGCCGAGCTTGTCCTCCTTCTTGCCCGACCGGAAGCCGCGCATCACGGGGAGCGATGGCTCGTGCCCGATGCCGACGGCACGCGCGGCATCGAGGTCCGTCGTCTCCTTGGTAAGGATGAAGGAGCTGATCCCCTTCGTGCCGAGCGACGGATCGGTGACCGCGGTGACGACGAAGATCTCGCCGACGCCGCCGTGCGTGATGAAGATCTTCGAGCCGTTGAGGACGTAGTGATCGTTCTTGCGCACGGCGGTCGAGCGCGTGCCGGCCGCATCGCTGCCCGCTTGCGGCTCCGTGAGCCCGAAGCCGCCGAGCACGCGACCCGAGGCGAGGAGCGGGACGTAGCACTCCTTCTGCGCCTTCGTGCCGAAGTTGACGATCGGTGAGGTACCGAGCGTGGTGTGTGCGGAAATCGTGATGGCGTGCGAGGCATCGACCTTCGCCATCTCGTTGATGGCGATGAGGTAGCTCATGATGTCGAGCCCTGCGCCACCCAGCTCTTCGGGCCAGGGGACGCCGAGGAGACCGAGCTCGCTCATGCGCTTCACATTCTCCCACGGAAATTTCGCGGCGGCGTCGAGCTCGGCGGCCACCGGCGCGACCTCGTCGCGCGCGAACTCGCGCACCATGTCGCGCACGGCGATGTGCTGCTCGGAGAAGTAGAGAGAGTCGTCCATGGTCTACGCGGCCTCCGTGTCGTTGGCGCCGTGGATGAGCGTGAGGAATCGCTCGCCATACTTGTCGAGCTTCGCGGGTCCAACACCGCGGATGTCGGCGAGCGCGGCGAGGGTGCGCGGGCGGCGAGCTGCCATTTCAAGAAGCGTGCGGTCGGGAAAGACGACGTACGCCGGGACCTTGTCGGTGCGAGCGATCGTCGAGCGGAGCGACTTGAGCTCGGCGAGGAGCGATGTGTCGGCCGGCGAGAGCTCGAACGACTCGACCGCCGGAGCGGGCGCGTGTTTCGCCGAGGCACTCCGACCGTCGCGCTGTGTGGTCGTCCGCTCTCGCGTGGCGCGTCGTTCTCGCGGCGTGCGCGATGCGGCAATGGGCGGTGCCTCGGCGATGTGCGTTCCCAGGCAGTTGTCGCACCCCTCGCACTTCGCGCGCGCGGCGGGATCGCCGAAGTAGCGGAGCACGAAGCCACGGCGGCAGCTGGTGGTGTATGCGTAGCGCTGCATCGCCTCCAGCTTCGACATGTCCGCACGGAGGCGCCGCTGCGACGTCTCCCAATCGATCGGGAACGCAGAGAGCGACGCACGTGGCTTCGCGAGGCGAATGCCGCCGCCCGAGCGCTCCCACATCACGAACTGGCGGCGCTGCAACTGCTCGAGCGTGCCCGTGACGCCGATGCTTCCGCCGAAGCCTGGCGGCAGTCCGTCGGGATCGATGGTCGTTCCATCGACGATGCGCGAGCCGGCAGCGCGCCAGAGCGCGCGGAGCAGCTCGCGCTCGACGAGGTGGTCCTCGCCGGACAGCTCGCGCTTGATGCGGTCGGGAGTGGCGAGGAGGCGCACGAAGATGCGCGAAGCCGTCGATTGCTCGTTCTGGATCGCGCCGCCCTGCTCGAGGATGCGGAGCGCCGACTCGGCTTCTCTCCCCTTCACCGCGCCGCGCAGTGCCGCGGCAATGTCGTCGGGCGACATGCGCGCGAGTCCGGATGCATCGGCCGAACGAACGAGCTCGCCGTAGACACGCTCGACCATCGCGCGGTCGGGGTACGCACTCTTGATGAAGAACTCGTGCGTGAAGCGATCGGGGAAGGCGTGCAGGAGCACGCAGCGCGACGGCTTGCCATCGCGGCCCGCACGACCCGCCTCCTGATAGTACGCCTCGAGCGTGCCGGGCATCGCATGATGGACGACGAGGCGCACGTTGGGCTTGTCGATCCCCATGCCGAAGGCGTTCGTCGCGACGATGACGCGCACCTCCTCGTTCATGAACGCATCCTGCACGTCGTGACGGTGCGCGTCGTCGAGGCCGGCGTGGTAGGCGACGGCGCTGATGCGCGAGCGCTCGAGCACGCCGGCGATACGCTGCACCGCCTTTCGTGTGGACGCGTAGACGATCGCGAGTCCTTCGTCGTGCTTCAGCGTCTCGATGAGCGCGTCGTCCTTCTGCTGCTCGTTGCGCGTGCGCACGACGTGATAGCTCAGGTTCAACCGGTCGAAGCCGGTGATCACCGTCTCGGGCGTGCGCAGTGCGAGCTGGCGCACAATGTCGCGCCGCACCTCGGGTGTGGCGGTGGCGGTGAGCGCGACGGTAGGCGGCGCACCGAGTTGCTCGCGCACCTGGTTGATGCGCAGATAGCTCGGCCGGAAATCGTGCCCCCACTCGCTGATGCAATGCGCTTCGTCCACCGCAAGCAGTGAGACGCCGGCCTTGCGCAGCCGCTCGGCCGCGCTTCCCACGTCGAATCGCTCGGGCGCGAGGTAGAGGAGCTTGAACTCGCCGTGCTCGGCGCGCGCGAGGCGATCCGCCACCTCGTTCGCGGTGAGCGTCGAGTTGACGAGTGTCGCCGGGATGCCGCGCGCGGTGAGCGCGTCCACCTGATCCTTCATCAGCGAGATGAGGGGCGAGATGACGACGGTCAGCTTCGGCAGAAGGAGCGCCGGCACCTGGTAGCAGAGCGACTTCCCGCCCCCGGTTGGAAGGATGACGAGCGTGTCGCGGCCGTCGAGCACCGATTGCACCGCGCGCTCCTGTCCGGGGCGGAAGGCGGCGTAGCCGAAGCGCTCGTGGAGCGTCGCGCGCGCCTGGTCGATGGTCGGAGCGGTGGGCATCAAGACAGTCTGCTCTCGCGATGCGTCAACTGCATCATCGTCGCAACGCGAGCGCAACCGTTAGACCGCACGCGCGAAGTGTCCGCGCGTGAAGGCGCTGCCGACGAGCGCGCGAATCTCGTGCAGCTCCGGGCGCACGCCGGTGGCCAGTGCATCGAGCGCTGCGCGGTAGCGAGCGACGATCTCGCGCACCGGGTCACCCGGAACGTTGAACAACAGGTGGTAGCCGCGCACGCCGGTCTTCCAGAGGTCGGGAAGATATTCGGACGCTTCGATCGGGCGCGAATGGAGCAACCGGTTGCGGCACGCCGAGTCCGTGGCGACCGGGAAGGTGTAGCCCGCCGGATCGGTGAGCTCGACGAGCGGATGCTTCTGCACGCAGAGATCGCGACACGTGGTGGGCTCGCGATCGAACGCCGCGGAGAGGACGCAGTGCTCGATGGTCATCCCCTCGGGGCGCCCGTAGACGAGCACGTCGAAGCCGGAGCCCGACCACGGGGCGACGACGTCCGCGATCTCGCTCGTCGTGAGCTCGATCGAGAGCACGATGCGACGTGCGCCGAGTGCGAAGAGCTCCTGCGCCGTGTACTGGTTGAAGCAGTTGACGGCGTAGTCGGCCACGACATTGCGTCCCCCTGCGCCGAGCTCGGCGACGAGGCCGGCGTGGCCGCTCAGCAGCGGGAGGTCGAGCGCGAGCCACTTGTCGATCGACTTGCGCTCCTCGGGGCGCACGATGGTCGGCGTGCGAAGACGGAGCACGATGCCCTGCTCCGCCAGCTCCGCCGCGAGCGCGCGCACGCGCGACGCGGGTGGCACCGGGTGGCGGAGGAAAGGATCGAGGCAGATCTCCGTCGCCCCCGATTCAGCGGCGACCCGCGCATCGTCGAGGGTGGAGACGATGGCGGAGAGGGAGAAGGGCGCGGGATGCGAGATGCGGGATGCGGGAAGCGCAACAGCCTCGACGGAGAGCGCTGCGTCTCCACGAGCGGCTGCGCGTTCCGCATCCCGCATCTCGCCTCCCGCAACAGCCTCGTCGATCATCGCTCTCCGCTCGGCGATGCGCGCGTCGTGGTCCCAGTCGCGCTCGCAAGTGAGGCGCTCGACGGCTTGCTGGCGAAGGTGGTTCAGCTCGCTCACCGGAATGAAGAGGCCGGGGGTGAGCGCTTGAGCGTCGATGGCGCCGAGGGCGAACGGGGTGTCGCCGAGGCGGCCGAGTTGCGCGCGGAGCTGCGTGTTGTCGAGGGCGCGCGACTTTGCGGGCGTGAGCTCGATCTCGCTGCGGACGGTGACCGTGTGATCGCCGGCGGTGAAGAGGAGCTTGAGCGGCGAGCCGGGTGCGCCGAAGGCGCGGACGTCGAGGCGGGTCTTGTGCTCCCTGGCGGGTGACGACACGGACGTGAAGCTCTCGCGGGCGCGCGCGAGGAGCGCAGCGTCGGATGTCCGAACCACGCGCCACCCGGTTGGGATGCGCGTGCGCGTGGTGATCGCCTGACGCACGGCGTCGCCTCGCGACGAGATCGTGCGAACCGATTCGACGGAGAACCCCTTCGTCTGTCCAGCACTCGGTGTGGGAGGCTCGAAGGCCAGGCCGTCGCCGGGCTTCACCGGCGACGTGACCTGGACGATCAGCTCGCCGCGCTCGGAGCCCACCACTTCGCCCAGCGGCACGCCGCGATTGTCGGGTTGCTCGCGCGTGATGTAGGAGCGTCCCGCGCGACCACCGTACATGCCGCCCGTGAAGCCGCGACTGAAGATCTGCACCAGATCGCGCGTCTCCTCCGGTGACGGTGCGGCCGGCTCACCGCGCTCCACGCGCGAGAGAAATTCGCGGTAGCTCTTCGTCACCGTCGCCACGTACTCCGGCCGCTTCTTGCGGCCCTCGATCTTGAGCGTGTGGATGCCAAGCTCGGCGATCGCCTGCAAGTGCTCGAAGGCGCCGAGGTCCTTGGCGGAGATGAGGTAGCCTTGATCGAGCGTCTCGCCGGTTGTGGCATCGGTGAGCGTGTAGTCCTTGCGGCAGCTCTGCGCGCACGAGCCGCGGTTCGCACTCCGCTCCGAGATCATCCCCGACATGAAGCACTGACCCGAGTACGAGATACAGAGTGCGCCGTGGACGAACGACTCGAGCTCCAGCTCAGGGACGGCCGCACGAATCGCGCGAATGTCATCGAGCGTGCTCTCGCGGGCGAGCACGACGCGCTGAATGCCGAGCGCATGCAGGAGCGCTGCGCCGCTCGCGTCGTGCACCGTCATCTGTGTCGAGCCGTGGATCTCGAATCCCGGGTACACGCGCTGGATGAGACGGACGAGCCCCACGTCCTGCACGATGGCCGCGTCGATGCCGCGGTCGATGGCGTCGCCGAGCAGGAGCAACGCATCCGTGAGCTCCGCCGGCTTGACGAGCGTGTTGAGCGTGAGGTAGACGCGGGCACCACGCCCGTGCGCGAGGAGACACGCCTCCGAGAGCTCGTCGAGCGTGAGCTGCGCGCCTTCGTCCCGCGCATTGAATCGCTCGGCGCCCAGATACACTGCATCCGCGCCGTTCGCCAGCGCAGCGCGCACCGCGTCCAGGGAGCCCGCCGGCGCCAGAAGCTCAGGGATGTGTCGTCGGGTCATGGAGTTGGAAAAATACCCGGCGGGGGGAGGATCTAGAAGTGAGTCA
>DASSNR010000091.1:0-9144 GCA_035687925.1 Gemmatimonadaceae bacterium
ACATCTACGTGGTCGACGCGCGCGCCGGCGCTTCCGTGCATCGGCTCACGTCGTGGGGCGGGCCGGACACCGGGCCGATCGCGTGGAGCCCGGATGGGAAATCGATCGTGTACCTGCAGGGGAGCGAGCCGCGGCTGTCCGCCTACAACCAGGATGTGCTGGCGATGGTGCCGGCCGAGGGCGGTACGCCGCGCCTCCTCACGAAGTCGCTCGACCGCACGGTCTCCGATCCACGATTCACCCGCGACGGCGAGTCGGTGTACGTGCTCGTGGAGGACGATCGGATGCGCTATCCCGCGCGCGTGCACGTCGCGAATGGCCGCATCGAGAAGCTGGCGCAAGGAGAGCGTGTGATCCGCGCGATGACCATGTCGTCTGACGGGCACATCGCGGTGCTGATGACGACGCCGTCGTCGCCCGACGAGGTCTATGCGCTCGACGGCGACACGCCACGCCGTCTATCGCACCAGAACGACTCCCTCTTCGCTCAGCTCGCACTCGGCACCGTCAGCGGGATCTCGTACACGACCAAGGATGGCAACGAGGTGCACGGCGTTCTGACCAAGCCGGTGGGCTATCAGGAGGGGCATCGCTACCCGACACTCCTTCGCATCCACGGCGGCCCGAACGGACAGGACGGCTACGAGTTCAACCTCGAGCGCCAGCTGTTCGCGGGTGCGGGGTATGCCGTGGTGTCCGTGAACTACCGCGGCAGTGCAGGGCGCGGCCGAGCATGGAAGGAAGCGATCTACGCCGACTGGGGTGACAAGGAAGTCACCGATCTCCTGGCTGCGGTCGACTACGCGGTGAAGAGCGGGATCGCGGATGCATCCCGGCTCGGCATCGGCGGGTGGAGCTACGGCTGCATCCTCACGGACTATAGCATGGCGACCACGCAGCGCTTCAAGGCGGCGACGTGCGGTGCGGGGAGCGCGCTGCAGCTCTCCATGTACGGCGACGATCAGTACATCGCGCAGTACGATCAGGAGCTCGGCCCGCCGTGGAAGAGCCAGGCGCTCTGGATCAAGCTCAGCTATCCCTTCTTCCACGCCGACCGCATCAAGACGCCCACGCTGTTCCTCGGAGGGACGCGTGACTTCAACGTCCCGGTGATCGGCGGCGAGCAGATGTACCAGGCGCTCCGCAGCATCGGCATCCCGACGCAGCTCATCATCTACCCCGACCAGCACCACGGCATCGCGCGCCCGAGCTTCCAGCGCGATCGCTTCGAGCGCTACCTCGCATGGTACGCGAAATACCTCGGCAGCGCGCAACCGATCACGGTGGGCGGGGGTAAGAGACAGTAGGTCAGTCGGTCAGCGGGTCAGTGAGTCAGGAACGGCAGAGAGCAGAAAACCAGAAAGTAGAGAGCAGAAAGGAGAGAGGAGCCGGCACACCCAGAACGTCCCGTCACTTGGACCCGAAGCCGCCCGGAGTCGCTTCTCCTTTCTCCTCTCTCCTTTCTGCTCTCTGCTTTCTGCTCTCTGCCCTTCCTGACCCACTGACTCACTGACTCACTTCTTCTCGGAGACACAGCATGTCCGTGATTCGTACTGCGGCCCTCGGGGTCGCGTTGATGGTTGGGGTTGCCGGTTCGGTGATGGCGCAGGGGAGTGGGAATGCGCAGGACGCGAAGGGTACCGCTGCTGGGGAGACGAAGGTCAACGAGTTCCTCTCGTACGACGCGTCGGCCAAGCGCGTGACGCTGCAGGTGGATGCTGCGTTGGGCAATCACAACGGCGGGATGAACTTCAACGGCGGATCGGGTGGGAATCAGACGATCACGATCCCCGTCGGATGGACCGTGCGCATGAACTTCCTCAACAAGGATGCGATTCCGCACTCGGCCATCATCGTGCCGGGGACGATGCCGCTGCCGGTGATTCCGACCGACGCGGCCATCCCCGGCGCGTACACGAAGGACTTGACCTCGGGGATTGCGACGGACGGGACGGACACGAGCACGTTCCGCGTGAACAAGCCGGGCGAGTACTTCATCGAGTGCGGCGTTCCGGGACACGGGCCGAGCGGGATGTACATCCGCTTCACCGTCTCCGCGACGGCGACGGCGCCCAGTTACACGATGTAGTCTCGTCGCTCAGAGCGTGTGGCGAGGCGCGCGGCGCCCGTACAGCGCCCGATGGGCGCCCCATCCACGTAACCCGAGGTGGTATCTTTGGGTAATCGTGGCGCCACGCGGCACCGTTCGTCGACTTCTCTTTCACGATACCGGCCATGCCTAAGAATCGCTTGCAGCTTCTCCACGACGCCGGCCAGTCGATCTGGCTCGACTTCATCGATCGCACCATCCTCGTGAACGGCGAGCTCGCTCGGCGCATCGAGACCGATGCCCTGACGGGGATGACGTCGAACCCCACGATCTTCGAGAAGGCGTTGGCGGAGGGCTCGGCGTACGACGAGCAGCTCGCGTCGGCGCCGTCGGGCAGCTCGCCGTGGGAGCTGTTCGAGCTCGTCGAGACGGACGACGTGCGCACCGCGTGTGACATCTTCCGCCCGATCTACGATCGGACCAAGGGCGGCGATGGCTTCGTCTCGATCGAGGTGTCACCCGGCGCGGCGAACAACGCCGAGGCGACGGTCAAGGAAGCGCACAGGCTATGGAAGACGGTGGACCGGCCGAACGTGATGATCAAGGTGCCGGGGACGGAGCCGGGTGCGGTTGCCGTGCGGCGCCTCACCGCCGATGGCGTGAACGTCAACATCACGCTGCTCTTCTCGATCGATGCGTATCGCTCGGTGATCGAGGGGTACTTCGCGGGGCTCGAGGATCGCCTCACGGCGGGGAAGCCGATTCACGGCATCGCGTCGGTGGCGAGCTTCTTCGTGAGTCGAGTGGATACGGAGGTCGACAAGCGCATCGATGCGCGCGTCGCCAAGCTGTCGGCGGGCGAGGCGCGCCGCCTCACCGCGCTCAAGGGACACATCGCGGTCGCCAACGCGAAGATGGCGTACGCTCTCTTCCGCGAGACGACATCGACGGCGCGCTGGGCGGCACTCGCCGCGAAGGGTGCGCGGCTGCAGCGTCCGCTCTGGGCGAGCACGAGTACCAAGAATCCCGCCTATCGTGATGTCATGTATGTCGAGGACCTCATCGGTCCGGACACGGTGAACACCATGCCGCCGGCGACGATCGCGGCGTTCCACGATCACGGGCAGGTCGCGCGCACGGTGGACCAGCACGTGGACGACGCGCGCAAGCAGCTGGCCGAGCTGGAGACGCTTGGCATCTCGATGCGGAGCGTCACCGACGCGCTGCTCGCTGCGGGACTCGCGAGCTTCCAGAAGTCGTTCGATACGTTGATCGCGGGGCTCGAGAAGAAGGTGCAGGCGCTGGCGGGGAGCTCGGCGCAGTAAGTCGCCAGGTCATGAAGAGAACCGGCCCGTACGATCACGCGATCGTACGGGCCGGTTCGTTTACGTCTATGTGGATCGAACGCCGGCGTCGATTACTGCGGCTGACACCCGGTGCTGGCGAGCGACCGCGTCTGGAGATCGATGCAGAAGTGTCCGGTGAAGTTGTCTGAGGTCGGACCGATGTCGAGCGGCACGATCCTCCCGCCATTGAACGTCACGCGCACGGCGTACGACACGCTCTTCGACACCGTACGATCGCCTTCGCGCGTCCGCGTGCCGTCGATCGTCGCCAGGATGTTGCCCGACGCCGGGTAGGTGCGCGGTTGCGGCACGACGATATCGTTGAACGTCGTCGTCGTATTCAGCGTGTAGCTGCGCGTGGTGTTCGTTCCATTCACCGTGGCACTCGAGGTGTCCGTGCCCTGGCCGTGCCAGATGCGCTGCTGATCCCACGCCGGATCCTGCGCGACCGTCAGGTTCAGATGCCGGTCGATGGTCGCCGTCGCGTCCGTGTTTTCGACCGTGCCCTGCAGCACCGCGTCCATGTTGATGGAATCCGTTGCCGCGGGCGTGCCGAACGTCTCCTGCGGCTGATTCCCCGAGAAGAGTTCGTAGCTCGCCGTCAACACCAGGCCGTTCGCGAAGTCGACCGGGTCGCAATTATGACGCGTGCCATCGTACGTGCAGCTGGACGCCGGCGGCGAGATCGACGCGAGCGGTCCACTCGAGCGGACATCGAAGCGAAGCCCCGGCGTGTTGCTCGGCATCATGCTCCCCATCGCACCGTCCGAGCCGTCGTACATGAGATCGAGATTCTCCATCGCCGAGCCGGCCGCGACCGTCCCGATGTCCGCCTGCTCCTGCGCGGCCGACACCTGATCCTGCAACGCATTCGTGATCGCATCGGCGCTGCACGCGGCCAGGCCGAAGACGAGCGCAACTGCGGTGAGGGAAGACAGCACGCTGCTCCGTTGCATAAAGTCCTCTGCTGTTCAGTGAAAATGACTGCGGTGTGAACTGCTGGTGGGCTGCTGAACGGCGGGTCCTGCTGCATCAGTGGACGTCGCACCCAGCGCCGCGTTAATGACGATAGATTTCTGCCCTGCCGGGGACGTGATGGTTTGCGTCCTGCACGAAGCGGCCGGCCGATCCTTGCCGGATTCGCCTCGCGCGCATACATCTGCCCACGACTCCAACTCGGTTCTCGTGTCGACCTCGCATACTGCACGCACAAAAATCGTCTGCACCATCGGGCCGGCGTCGTCCTCGGCCGAAACGCTCTGCGCCCTGATGCAGGCCGGACTCAACGTCGCCCGCATCAACTTCTCGCACGGCACCCATGAGGGACACGCCGCGGTCATCGCCACCATCCGGCAGCAGGCTCAGGCACTGGGGCGGCCGGTGGCGATCCTCGGCGATTTGCAGGGACCGCGCATTCGCGTGGGGGACCTCGAGGAGCCGATCTCACTTCCTGAAGGGACAGACGTGTACCTGGCGCCCGAGGCAACGGCCGCGGGACATGAAATTCCCGTCACGTATGCCGCGTTGGCGGACGATGTCCACGTCGGCGATCGCATCCTCATGGACGACGGGCTCATCGATCTCGTCGTGCTCGACGTGCAGCCGCCGCGCGTGCATGCGCGCGTCGTGCACGGCGGGATGCTCCGCAGCCACAAGGGGATCAATCTCCCGGGCGTCGCCGTCTCCGCGCCGTCGATCACGGACAAGGATCGCGCGGACATCGTGTTCGCCGTCGAGCACGACATCGACTACCTGGCGTTGAGCTTCGTGCGACAGGCGGCCGACATCGCCGAGCTCCGCGAGCTCATCCCGCGCCACATGCTGGTCGTGGCGAAGATCGAGAAGGATACCGCGCTGGCGAACATCGGGAGCATCGTCGAGGCATCCGACGCCGTCATGGTGGCGCGCGGCGATCTGGGCGTCGAGCTCCCCTTCGAGGAAGTGCCGATCGCGCAGAAGCGCATCATCGCGGTGGCGAACGCGCTGGGGCGTCCCGTCATCACCGCCACGCAGATGCTCGAGTCGATGGTGACGAACCCGCGTCCCACGCGCGCCGAGGCGAGCGACGTGGCCAACGCCATCCTCGATGGCACTGACGCGGTGATGCTCTCCGCCGAGACGGCGACCGGCGCGTATCCGGTGCTCGCGGTCTCGGCGATGACGCGCATCATCACGGAGATCGAGCAGCATCCCATCCCGCAGCGGCCGTACATCGTGGAGCCTCGCCCACACGATGGCTCCGTGTCGACCGAGGATGTCATCGCCGCGGCAACCGTCGAGGCCGTGCGCACGCTCGCCACGCCGGTCGTGATCGTCTTCACCAAGAGCGGCTTCACCGCGCGCATCGTCGCCTCGCATCGTCCCGACGTGCCCATCCTCGCGCTCACCAACGTCGAGCGGACGTACCATCAGCTCGCGCTCGTGTGGGGCGTGCTCCCCGAGCTGGTCCCGCACGCGCCGAGCTACGAGGCGATGTTCCGGCTGGGCGCGGACGCCGCGGTGCGCCGCGGGCTCGCGACGCACGGCGACCGTGTCATCGTCACGGCCGGCGTCCCGTTCGATCGCCCTGGAACCACGAACCTGCTCCGCGTGGAAGTGGTGTGAGGCTCACCTTCCTCGGCACGGGCACGAGCTTTGGCGTACCGCAGATCGGCTGTCATTGCGAGGTGTGCCGCTCCCTCGATCCGCGCGATCGGCGCACGCGCACCGGCGCCTACATCGAGAGCGACGGCGGCACGCGACTGCTCATCGACACGCCGCCCGAGCTACGCATGCAGCTCTGCTCGGCGGGGATCGATCGCGTCGATGCCGTCCTCTTCACGCACGATCACGCGGACCACGTGCACGGGATCGACGACGTGCGCGCGATCTCCGTGCGGCGCGGCGCGGCGCTCCCGATGTACGGCCCCGCCGACACGCTCGAGCGGCTCGCCAAGCGCTTCCCGTACATCTTCGACGACGCGATGCACGTCGTCCCCGGTACGAGCAAGCCGGAGGGGCAGGCGCACGCGCTCGAGGAGGGGAAGACCGTGCGCATCGGATCCGTGGATGTGACGCCGGTCGCCGTCCCTCATGGAAACGTCACGGTCTTTGCGTATCGCGTGGGACCGCTCGCGTACGTGACCGATGCCAAGCGACTGCCCGAGCGCGCGATCGAGTTGCTCTCGGGCGCGAAGGTGCTCGTCATCAACGCGCTGTTCCGCACGGAGCACCCCACGCACCTGAGCATCCCCGAGGCGGTCGAGGCCGCACGCCGCGTCGGGGCGGAGCGCACGTATCTCACGCACCTGACGCACGACAACCTGCACGCGGACCTCGAGGCCGAGCTTCCCCCGGGCATCACGCCCGCGTTCGATGGACTCACCATTCGCATCGACTGACATGGGCCTTCACATCGACTACAGCAACATGATGGCGGGAACCCTCGCGGGCGGGATCAGCGAGGAGGCGTGGCGCGCCGCGCACACGGCGTTTCAGGCGGCGTACGAGGCGACCGAGCAGCGGCGCAGGGCGGGCGAGCTCGGCTTCATCGACCTCGCGGTCGGAAAGCCGAAGCTCGAAGAGCTGCGGGACTTCGCGGACGGTGTGGGGCAGGCGTTCAGCGACGTCGTCGTGCTCGGCATCGGCGGCTCGGCGCTGGGGACGATCGCGCTCCGCACCGCGCTGCGCCCTCCCTTCTGGAACGAGCTTGATGACGATGCGCGGGAGTTCTTCCCACGACTGCACGTGCTCGACAACGCCGATCCCGTGACGATGGCCGCGCTTCTCGCCCGCGTGGAGCTCGGGAGCACGCTGTTCATCGTAATCTCGAAATCCGGCGGCACGGCGGAGACGATGGCGCAGTACCTCATCGCACGCGGGCGCCTGCAGGAGGCGCTCGGCGACGCCTTTCAGCGGCATCTCGTCTTCGTCACCGATCCCGAACACGGCGCGCTGCGCAAGATCGCGCGTGACGAAGGGATCGTCTCGCTCGAGCTGCCGCCGAACGTCGGCGGGCGGTACAGCGTGCTCTCGGCCGTGGGGCTTCTCCCCGCTGCGCTCATCGGGATCGACGTCGGCGCGCTCATTGAGGGCGCGGCGGACATGGCCAAGCGGTGCGCCACGAACGAGCTGGAGAAGAATCCGGCCGGCGTCTACGCCACGCTGCAGTGGATCGCCGACACGCAACTCGGGCTCATCGATCAGGTCTTCATGCCGTACGGCGATGCACTGAGCGCCATGAGCGACTGGTTCGTGCAGCTGTGGGCCGAGAGCCTGGGGAAGCGGCGTCCGGATGGCACGCCGTCTGGTCCCACGCCCATTGCCGCACGCGGTACCACCGACCAGCACAGCCAGGTGCAGCTCTTCATGGAGGGACCGCGCAACAAGACTGTGACATTCATGAGCGTGTCCGACCGGACCGGAGACCTCGAGATCCCGCACGCCCACGCGGACATTCCCGAGCTCGCCTACCTGGGCGGACACACCCTCGGTGAGCTGCTGGCGGCCGAATGCCGGGCGACGGCGGGCGCGCTGGCGCTGGGCGGCCGGCCGAACATGACCATTCATCTCGAGCGCGGCGATGCCTGGCACGTCGGGGCACTGATCATGCTGCTGGAGATCGCCACCGTATACGCCGGAGCGCTCTATGGGGTGAATCCGCTGAACCAGCCGGGAGTCGAGCTGGGCAAGCGGTTGACGTATGCGTTGCTCGGCCGTACGGATTCCGAAGGGGGGAAGGCGAAGGAGGAGCTGGCGTCGCTCCCCAAGCCCAACATGCGGTGGCAGGTGTGATGGTTGTCATTCCGAGCGAATGCGAGGAATCTCGGGCTGGTGGAAGAGATTCCTCGCTGCGCTCGGAATGACACTGGAGTGTAAGCCCGGGGCTTGCACCGGTAGGACGGCCCGGGCAGCTTCCGGGGACAGCAGGATCGCACGGAGTCGGCGTTGGATGCGAGATGCATCCGCACTGATCGGGACCACATTTTGGAGGATCGATGGGAACTCAGCACGTGGCACCAGCACCTCTCCTCGGCGGAGATGTGCGCGTGGAGGATGGCCGCGTCACCGTGCTCCACGAGCACGGATTGCAATCGGAGCGCATGGATGCGCTCGTGCGCGAGGCGGTCTTCGGCCACGGCCAGGCGCGGGACCACGCGCGGTGGATGATCTGGGAGATCGCTCAGGCGGTGGGCGTGCGCCCGGCATCGATCAATGATCTGTACATGGCACGCGGCCGCGGAAAGGTGCACGGGTTCACCGTGCCGGCCATGAACATCCGCGGCATGGCGTACGATACGGCGCGCGCCGTGTTCCGTACGGCCATCGCTCGCGATGCAGGCGCCTTCATCCTCGAGATCGCGCGGTCCGAGATCGCGTACACCGATCAGCGCCCCGCGGAGTACGTCTCGGTGATCCTCGCCGCGGCGCTGCGCGAAGGGTTCCGCGGTCCCGTGTTCATCCAGGGTGACCACTTCCAGGTGAACGCGAAGAAGTTTGCCGTCGACCCGACTGGCGAGGTCGCCGCGGTGAAGCAGCTCGCCCTCGAGGCGATCACCGCCGGCTTCTACAACATCGACGTCGACACCTCCACGCTCGTGGACATCGCGCTCCCGTCGCTCGACGAGCAGCAGCGCCTCAACTACGAGACGGCGGCCGAGATCACGAGCTATATCCGCGAGATCGAGCCCGAGGGGGTGACGATCTCGGTGGGTGGCGAGATCGGCGAAGTCGGGACGCAGAACAGCACGGTGCCCGAGCTGCGCGCGT
>DASSNR010000098.1:0-3731 GCA_035687925.1 Gemmatimonadaceae bacterium
ACGCGATCGTCACGGCGCGCGTGCTGCTGGTCGGCACGTTCTGGATCCTGCCGCTCGCGTACTTCATTCGCGGCATCCCGCTCGTGGCCACCGCGACGGAGGGCTCGCTTGCGCAGATGGATCCCTCGCTCGAGGACGCCGCACGCGGACTCGGCGGCTCGTGGTGGCTCACGATGCGGCGCGTGATCCTTCCCGCGGCGCGACCCGGCCTCGTCGCCGGCGCGATGCTCGCGGCGGTGACCGCCGTGGGCGAGTTCGTGGCGAGCATCGTGTTGTACACGCACGCGAACCGGCCCATCTCGATCGAGATCCTCGCGCAGCTGCGCAACTTCGCATTCGGCACCGCGGCCGCGTACAGCGTGCTGCTGATCGTGCTCGTGCTGCTCATCGCGCTCGCGGCGCGGTTCACCGAAGGGCGAGGGACACGGGCGGAAACGATCGCGGCGGGGTGACCTGCGAACCAAAGCAGAGAGTAGATAGCAGAGAGCAGAAAGCAGAGATGCGAGAGGCGGAAGACGGAACGGGCGGTTCGTGGGGGGCGTTCAGTCAGTGGGCGGACACTGCTGCTCGCCGTGTCGAACGCGATTGGCGCGCCCGGATTCCTGGAGAGGCGCCTGAGCACACGACGTGCAGCGATCGAGCGGTCTGGCCCATGACACCACCGCTTCCGAGTAGCGATCGCGATGCAGAATCGATTGGCGAACATCAGAGTGACACGCACCGACGGTCCGGAGCCGCGCGCCGATGGACGGACGCGCGCCGCGCCGAACACACGTCGGCCGCGCGTGGTGATCCTGGGCGGCGGATTCGGCGGGCTCATGGCGGCGCGCGGGCTCGCGAAGGCGCCGGTCGATGTCACCGTCATCGACCGCACGAACTACCACCTGTTCCAGCCGCTGCTCTACCAGGTGGCGACGGCGCTGCTGTCGCCGAGCGACGTCGTCTCGCCCATTCGGCACCTCCTGCGCAAGCAGCAGAACGCGACCGTGCTGCTCGATGCGGTTCGCGGCGTCGATGTGGACCGCCGAATCGTGCTCGTGCGCGGGGAGCCGTACGAGATTCCGTACGACTATCTGATCGTCGCGACTGGTGCGCGGCACTCGTACTTCGGCCATCCCGAGTGGGAAGTGTTGGCGCCGGGGCTCAAGGGGATCGAGGATGCGCGCGAGATGCGGCGCCGTCTGCTCATGGCGTTCGAAAGGGCGGAGCAGACGCCAGCCGCCGAGCGGAGCCCGGGCGCACTGACGTTCGTGATCGTGGGCGGCGGGCCGACGGGCGTCGAGCTCGCGGGTATGCTCCCCGAGATGGCGCGTCGCGTCCTCCCCGGCGAGTTCCGGCACATCGACACGCGCGACACCACGGTCATCCTGCTCGAGGGTGGACCGCGCGTGCTTCCGACCTTCGGCGAGGAAGCGTCGCGTGTCGCGCTTCGCGATCTCCAGTCACTCGGCGTCGATGTGCGCACGGGCGCGCTCGTCACCCGCATCGAGCCGGACGCCGTGTACGTGGGCGACGAGCGCATCCCGGCGCACACCGTCTTCTGGGCAGCGGGGAACGCCGCGTCGCCCATCGCACGCACGCTCGACGTCCCGCTCGATCGTGCGGGACGAGTGATCGTCGAGCCGGACCTCTCGGTGCCCGGTCACCCCGAGGTGTTTGCCGTGGGCGATGTGGCCGCCGTGAAGTGGAAGGACGGCGAGCTCGTCCCCGGCGTCGCGCCCGCCGCGAATCAGGAGGGCGCATGGGCGGCGGCGAACATCGTGCGCACGCTGCGCGGCGAACCGCGCGCGCCGTTCCGCTATCGCGACAAGGGGGCGCTGGCGACGATCGGGCGGCACCGCGCGATCGCGGAGATCGGACGCGTCCGGCTCACCGGGTACATCGCGTGGTGGTTCTGGCTCTTCGTCCACATTCTCTATCTCATCGGCTTCCGCAACCGCGTGAGCGTGCTGCTCGAGTGGGGGTACGCCTACGTCACCAATGCGCGCAGCGCGCGCCTCATCACGTCCGAGGAGTGCAACGTGGTGAGCCCGGTGGTGGAGACGGTGGGCGCGGAGCGGCCGAAGTGGTGACGCCTGCCGCGCGCTCGATCACCTGATCGGTGATACCCATCGTGCGCGGCATCACCACATCACCGATGCGGCACGCTCGGCGTGGCGGGGTGCGACGCGCCGCCAGCCGGCGCGGGCTTCCCGCCGAGTAGCGCGTCGAGCACGCGACCCGCGCTGTCCGACGCCGCGCGCTGTGCCGTAGCGCGCTGCTGATCGTTCATCTGCATCGCGAGCATCACCGAGACGCTGTCGCCGCTGCGCCACGCGGTCCAGAGCGAATCCGTCGGTGCGCGATAGAACTGCGGCGGCGTGCCGATGTCCGCGTTCGCCGGCCGGACAACGTAGATCGGTCGGCCGGGGAATGCGCGCGCAAGCAGCGAGTCGCGGCCGTGCAGGTCGCGCGCATAGACGTTGTTCCCGCCGTGATCGAGGAGGAGCGGCGCGAGGAGCGTGGTACCGGCGCGATCGTCGTTGATGCGGGCGACGCAGCGCGGCGAGTAGGCCATGCCCGGGAGATACTGCTCCGTCGTGTCCGGCGAGAACGGCGAGCCGACTGTGCGCGCAGAATCGCGAAGCAGCGGGCGGAGCGCGGTGAACGCCGCTTCCCCACGCGCACTCCCATGCTCGAGCGTCGCGATGTGCGTGTCGAGCGCGCACGCATCGACGTGGCCATACAGCAGGTCCGCTTCGCTGCGCGACACGCCGAGTGCCCAGAGGCGCGCGACGAGCTGCGCGCCCCAGCTCTCGCGCACCAGCACGATCGCGTTCCGGATGGAGCCAGCGGCCGCGGCGCTGTCCGCGTCCCAGCGCATCGTGACGAGTCCGTTCGCGTACTGCGTCGCGCGCGTCGGAATCAGCACGAAGAGCGCGACCACGCCCGCCGTGAGATAGCCGTACACGCCCGTGCGATACGGAAGCCCGGTGCCGAACCGATCCTTGAGGAGCGGCAGGAAGCGCGCGGTCCACAGCGCGGCGGCCGGAACGAGCAGATACATGAAGCGCGGCCCGAGGTAGAAACCGTCGAACCAGTAGGAGAAGTAGAAGCCGACGAGCAATCCGGAGCTGGCGAGCAGATAGCGATCGAAGCGATCGAGCTTGCGCGCGAGCGCGAGCGCGCCGATCGCGGGCACCAGCGACGGGAGCGGCGACTCGAAGAGATACGTCTGCAGCCTGAGGAAGTAGAGATTGATGAGCTCGAGCCCGCGCGCCGGCGTGTGCGGCGCGCCCCACGGCGCTTTATGGAAGCCCAGTGAGTGGCTCTTCCCCCACAGCAGCTCGTACCCGAAGAGGAACGGCGCGCCCGTCGTCTCGGCGTTCACCCACAGCAGCACGAGCACGGGGATGGCGACGCCGATCCCCGCGGGAATCGCGTCGCGCCACCGGGTGCGATCGCGGAGCGCACGCGCGAGATACCAGACGCCGGCGGGCGCCGCGAACGCGAGCGCATCCACGGGGCGAATCGTCGCGGCGATCCCGAAGCCGAGTCCGCTCACCAGCGCCGCCCACGGTCGCGGCGTATCGGAGGTCATGACGCGCGCCATGGCGGCGATGGCGATCATGACCCACGCGAGCGTCGGCACATCGTTCATCTGCGACCCCGACATGAACACCACGAACGGCGCGAAGGCGAAGAGCAGCGTCGCGCTGAGCGTCACGCCGGCCCTCGACTCGGTCTCACGC
>DASSNR010000123.1:0-2955 GCA_035687925.1 Gemmatimonadaceae bacterium
CGGTCGAATTCTTCGCGCAGCTCAAGGCAGAGCTGCTGACGCGGCTCGCGGCCTCCCGCATCGCGGCGCCGCGCATTCTCGATTTCGGCTGCGGTGTGGGGAATCTCGCGCGCGCGATCGCCGAGCGATGGCCGACGGCGCATGTCGTGGGGTGCGACACATCACCGGAGAGCATTGCGCACGCACGCCGGCTCAGGGGGAGCGCGCTCGCCGCACCATCGTTCGTCGACTTCCGTGGCGATCGCGTGCCGTTCGCCGACCGCACGTTCGACATCGTGTGCGCAAGTTGCGTCTTCCATCACATCGAGCGGGACGAGCACGCGCAATGGGTGCGGGAGCTGCGGCGCGTGCTCAAACCCGGCGGGCTGCTCGTGCTCTTCGAGCACAACCCGTACAACCCGCTCACGCGCCGCGCGGTGCGAGCCTGCCCGTTCGACGAGGGTGTCACGCTGCTCGCGCCGCGCTACGCCGCATCGCTGCTCGACGATGGCGCCTTCGCCGCGGTGGAGACGCGGTTCTACTTCTTCTTTCCCGCTATGTTGTCCGCGCTCCGACCGTTCGAATCGTGGCTACAGTGGTGTCCGCTCGGCGCACAGTATCTCGTGCTCGGCGTGCGCGACGGACAGTCGGCCAGGATCGGATCCGCCCGTTAATGCGCGGACGGTGCGGGCGACGGCTCGAATCCCACGGTCTCCCGCACGATGAAGAGCGGGCGCTGCTTCACCTCGTCGTACACGCGACTGATGTACTCACCCATCAAGCCGAGCGTCAGCAGCTGCACGCCGCCCAGGAACAGAATCACCACGATCGTCGAGGCCCATCCCTTGGTCTCCACGCGACCGGCGAGTCGCTCGACGATGAAGACGACGCCGAGGATGAAGCTCATGGCGGACACGAACAACCCGAGATACGTGGCGAGTCGAAGGGGAACGCGCGAGAAGGAGACGACGCCATCCATCGCGAGGCGCAGCGACTTCGTGAAGCTGTACTTGGCGCGACCGGCCGCGCGGGCGGGCCGCTCGAACGACACCGCGGTCTGCCGGAACCCGACCCACGAGCGCAGTCCCCGCACGTAGCGGTTGCGCTCCGGCATCGCGTTCAGGTGGCGCACGACGCGTTGATCCATCAGGCAGAAGTCGCCGGTGTCGACCGGGATGCGCACGTCGGTCATCGCCTCGAGGAGGCGGTAGAAGACGTGCGCGGTCGCACGCTTCATGAACCCTTCGCGCTCGCGGGCAACGCGATGCGCGTAGACGACGTCGAACCCCTCGCCCCACTTCTCGAGCAGCGCGGGGAGCAGCTCGGGGGGATCCTGCAGATCGGCATCCATCACGATCACGGCGCGCCCGCGCGCGAATTGCAGCCCGGCCGTCACTGCGGCCTGATGCCCGAAGTTGCGCGAGAAGTGGATGCTGCGTACGCGGGGATCCTTGCGCGCGAGATCGGCGAGCAGCACGCCCGTGCGATCCGAGCTGCCATCGTTCACGAGAATGATCTCATGAGCGGCGGTGACACCCATCAGCACGCTGTGCAGCCGCTCGGCCAGCAGCGGCAGCACCTGCTCCTCGTTGTAGACCGGCACCACCACCGACACGACGGGATGATCCGTGGACTCATCGGTCGCGCTGGCGGGGTGGGTGAATTGGTAGCTCGTGGCGATCGGGCCCATGGACGCTCTCCGGTACGTCGGCCGCGCGCGCTCATCGCCAGCTCGAGGGTGGCCGCATGAGCATGCACTTCACACTTCGTATCGACAGAAGGACGTCGGCATCCCAGTACTCGTCACACGACCCCGAGCGGAGCTCGACGACGAGCGATGCTGGCGACGGCCAGCGCCCGACGCGTACCGCGATGTTCGGCGTGTTCGGCGTAGCCGCTTGGATCGTGTGCGCCGCGGCGTTCGCGATCGCCTACCACGCGCACGAGCGCACCGTCTACGTGTGGGACTTCTATAACTTCCCGCGCAAATTCGACGCGCTCGTTCGACTCACACATCAGGGGATCGCGCCCGTGCTGCGACATGTGCGACTGAGCCTGAACAGCGACTACACCGATGTTCCGGCGGTGCTGCTCCTCCCCGCCGGCCTGATCGGCGGGCCCGGCCGCGCGGCGTATCTCGCCGGCGTGGCGGCGGAGTACGGCGCTGTCGCCATGATCGGGATGTTCATGCTCTTCCGCTCCATCGTCGCACGCTCCGCCGAGCGCGAGCAGGTGCTGGCGACGAGCGCGGCGCTGCTCGTTGCGGCGCTGCTCCCGCACTTCTGGCTCCCGATCCTGCGCGGCTATCCCGACGTGCTCGGCATGGGAGTGCTCGCGATCCTCCTCGCGCTGCAGGTGCGCCGCCCGATGTGGGAGCGACCGCTCACGCACGCGCTCGGCGTCGGGCTCGCGATCGCAGGACTGCTCCTCTTCCGGCGCTGGTACGCCTACTTCGTCATCGCGTGGGCGGTCGCGGTGGTTGGCGACCTCGCGTACGTCATGCTACGACGCCGTCTCGATGGAGCACCGTGGCGCGCGGTGCGCGGGCTCGCGGCGAGCGGGCTCGTGGCCGGCGCGGCAGCCGCGCTGGTGATGTATGTCGCGCTGAGTCCCGCGCGCATCCACGCCATGGCGACCACCTCGTATCGCACGTTGTACGCTGGGTACCGCTCGCATGGCCTCGGTGCCGTGCTCGCGGTCGATTGGGCGTGGCTCGGTGCGGCGACGGCGCTCCTTGCTCTCGCCGGCCTCGTCTTCGCTCGACGATACTGGCATGCGCGCGCCGCGCTGGTGCTCGCGATCTACACCGTCGTTGGGATCGGGCTCTTCCAGCACACCCAGGACTTCGGCATGCACCACTGGTACGGCGTCATGCCCGTGCTCGCGGTGTGCGTGATGACCGGCGTGTACGGATTGATCACCAGCTGCGCACGAGCTTCGGCCCGCGTGTCGATGACAGCGGCGGTCGGACTCCTC
>DASSNR010000132.1:0-22740 GCA_035687925.1 Gemmatimonadaceae bacterium
CGCACAGGGCAGGTGCGTCTGCAGGCGCTCGCGCGCGGCGCACCGAACATCGTCTCGCCGCCGTTCGCACTCGCGAACGCTGCAGCCGTATCGTGGGACCTGCGCACCAACGCCCTGCAGCTCGTGCCCCGCGCGCCACGCTGAGATCGATGGGGACAGCAGAATCGATCGAACCGTTCGCCTCTGCTGTCCCCATCGATGTCACTCGACCGGCTGACTCCCGGGCCCCCGATAGACCGTCCCACCCTTCATCACGAACCGGACCTGCTCGAGCGACTTGATCTCGCGCGTCGGATCGCCGTCCACCGCAACGAGATCCGCGAGCAGCCCCGGCTTCACGCTACCCAGATCATCGAGATGCAGCACGTGCGCCGACACCGATGTCGCCGAGCGCAGCGCCTGCACGGGCGTCATCCCGTATTCGACCATCAGCTCGAGCTCTCGCGCGTTGTCGCCGTGCGAGAACACGCCGACATCGCTTCCGCTGATGATCGTCACACCGGCGTCGAGCGCCGCCTTGAAGCTCGCATGCTTCTGCTTGATCGAGGCCGGTTCCGGATCGATGCCCTTCCGCCACCCGCGATACGACGCGATCGCTTCGTCCGCGGTAATCGTCGGGCAGAGCGCGACGCCGTGCTCGACCATCAGCTTGAAGATCTCGGGCGTCCCGTCGTCGCCATGTTCGATCGTCGTTACGCCGGCGAGAATTGCGCGCCGCATCCCCTCCGGTGTCACCGTGTGCACCGCCACACTGCGCCCGCTGCTGCTCGCGACTTCGACCGCGCGTTGCATCTCGTCGAGCGTGAAGGTGGGGCGTGCTTCGCCGTGCGGCCCCCATCGATAGTCGCCATACAACTTCACCCAGTCGGCACCCTTGCCGATCTGGTCGCGCACGATGCTCTCCAGCTCATTGGGGTTGCCCGCTTCCTCGCCACCCTGCGGTACCTCCCATCGCGGGTCGAACCCCTTGGGGCCGTAGCTTCCCTTCGCAACGATGGCGCGCGTGACGACGAGCATCCGCGGTCCCGGGATGATCCCCTGCTGGATCGCCTCCTTGAGGCCCACGTCCGCGTACCCCGCGCCTTCCGTCCCCAGATCGCGCACGGTCGTGAACCCGGCCATGAGCGTCTTGCGCGCATGCACCGTCGCGCGCGCCACGCGGAGCGCGAGCGGCTCTTTCAGCACCTGATCGTTCCACGACGTCTCGTTGTACGGGTGGAGGAACATATGCGAGTGCGCTTCGATGAGACCGGGGAGAAGCGTCGTGCCCGGGAGGTCGATGGTCGTCGTTCCCGCGGGGACGCTGACCTGCCTCGCGGGACCGACTGCGGCGATCCGCTCGCCGCGCACCAGCACCACCCACCCCTCGTGCGGCTCGGCGTCGACGCCATCGAACACGCGTGCGGGTTTGAGGAGGTACGTGGTGCTGTCGGATTGAGCCTGGAGGGGAGGGGAGGTGAACACGAGAGCGAGGACCAGTGCGAGTACGCGCATGCGGGAAATTCCGCGGAGGAGTGGGAGGAAACGGTGGAGAACGCGGCCCAATATGTGACCTATGACCTAGCGCCATCAACCACCGATGCGCTTGACTGGTACACGCCGGCTCATTAAGAAACATTGCTGGCCTGTGTCATCCCTCCGGCCGCCGATTCGGACGCCAAACATTCGCGTCCAGTCGACGGGCGCAAATCTGCACGCCGTACCTTTGTCCCGCCGAAGTGCCAACCCCATGAAGCTCAAACGCGACCTTCACCTCGAAGTGAGCCGCAAGCTCCAGAACACCGTCAGTGTCAAAGTGTTCGCCTTCAGGAACGACCGCGCAAATGCTGAACGGGTCTGCCTGGGCACGTTGCACATGCCCGAGGAGTTTTTCCGCTCGCTGCGCAAGGTGTTCGAACTCGGTCTGCAATTGATCGGCGCCCGTGTCACCGTGGGCGGCTCGTACTTCGCAAAACAGGACGATAAGCGCGTGGCGTGAAGAGTTGTGAGCTCTGAGTTCCCGGCAGTGAGCGCGAGCCGTCACCGTCCCTACGCACGACTCACAACCCAGAACTCACAACCTCCATCCCCGCCTTCTCCCACGCCGCCAAACCGCCGGTGAGGTTCAGCACATCGCTGAATCCCCTCGCCTGGAGCACGCTCGCGGCGATCGACGACCGGCCGCCCGCCTGACACTGCACGGCGATCGGCCGGTCGCGTGGGATGTCGGCCGTGTGGTCGGGGAGCTCGCCGAGCGGAATGTTCCGGACGCCGGGGAGATGGCCCCCGTCCCATTCGGTGCGGGTGCGCACATCCAGCACGAGGACTTCGTCCGCGGCCAGGCGAGCGGCGAGCTCGCGCGGGGCGATCTGCGGGATCGTCTCCAGTTGTCGTCCCACGCTCGTCCATGCTTCGTGTGCGCGGTGTGCGGTGATGACACCCGCGGCGCGATCGAGTCCGATCATCGCGAGCTGGCGCACTGCGTCCGCTGCATCGGCTTCGTCGTTCGCGATCACCACGAGATCACGATCGTACGGGACGAGCCACCCCGTCCACGTCGTGAACGAGCGGTCGAGCGGGATGTTGACGGCGCCGGGAATGTGTGCGTGCGCGAACTCGGCTGCGGGGCGCACATCGAGCACGAACGCGCTGTCCGCATCGACGACGTCGACGACGCGCTGCGGTGCCAGCGCCGACGGTGCACGGTCGCCGAGGATGCGCGGACCGCACTTGTTGACCCGCTTCATCTCCGCGAAATAGCGCGGCGGCTCCGGCTGTCCCGCGAGCACCATGTGCACGAACTCCTCTTCGCTGCGCGGCGCGAAGGCCCAGTTGAAGCGGCGCTCGTAGCCGAGCGTGGTCTGCGGCACCGCGCCGAGCGACTTGCCGCACGCGGAGCCCGCACCATGTCCCGGCCACAGCTGCAGATAGTCCGGGAAGTGCTCGAGACGCTGCAGCGAACGGAAGAGCTGCCGAGCGCTCGACGCCATCGTCCCTGCCTGCTTCGCCGCGCGCTCGAGTAGATCCGGGCGCCCGACGTCGCCCACGAACACGAAGTCGCCCGTGAAGATCCCCATCGGCTCGTTCGCGGCCACGGTGTCGGTCACGACGAACGACAGGTGCTCCGGCGTGTGTCCGGGTGTGTGCAGCACGTCGACACGGATCGCGCCCACGCTGAACGACGAGCCATCGCGCAGGAGCACGGCCCCGCGCGCCTCCGCGAACGCGTATTTCCACTCCTCGTTCCCCGCGTCCGACAGGTAGAGCTGCGCCCCCGTGCGCTCGGCGAGCTCCACGCTGCCCGACACGAAATCCGCGTGGATGTGCGTCTCCGTCACGTGCGTGATGCGCAACCCTTCGGCGGCCGCATGCGCGATGTACTGCTCGGCGTCGCGCGTCGGGTCGATCACGAGTGCCTCGCCCGACGCGGGACACCCCACCATGTAGCTGGCCTGCGCGAGCTGCTCGTTGTAGAAGCGGGTCAGAAACATCGGGGCACGCCTGCTGGAGTTCGAGCGGATCGTGGCGCGTGCATCACGCGGCGCGCCGGCGTGCGTAGTCGAGCGCCATCTGCGCGAGCTCGGCGCTTCGCATCCCCGCGCCGCGCGCCATCGCCACGGCCTCTTCCATCGGGCGGTGCTCGTCGAGCAGGAAGTACGGGAGCAGCAGCGCGCCCACGCGATTCGACGACGCACAGTGCACGAGCACGGGGCGATTGTCAGGATCGCGCATCACGGTGCGCAAGCGATCGAACGCCGCGTCGTCGAGCGTGAGCTGCGTGACGGGGATCGGTACGTAGCGCAACCCCGCGCGCGTTGCCGCGGCCGCCTCGTCGTAGCCGCGCGGCTCCTCCGGCGCACGGAGATCGACGATCGTGCGATACCCTGCACGTGCCAGCTCGGCGAGCGACGCCTCGGTGGGCTGTCCCGCCGCCCCTACACCGTCGAGCGGACACGAGCCGAACGGCAGCGTGGCCACGATATCGCGCAGCGTGTTGTGATC
The DNA here is from genome assembly GCA_035687925.1 of Gemmatimonadaceae bacterium. Taxonomy (GTDB): domain Bacteria; phylum Gemmatimonadota; class Gemmatimonadetes; order Gemmatimonadales; family Gemmatimonadaceae; genus DASSNR01. Next base: position 3,982 of record DASSNR010000132.1, read on the forward strand.
GGTCATCTTCCACTCTCCGTCTCGGGCGCGCGACGTGCGCTGATGAATCTTCGCCTGCCAGGTGAGACCGGGCAAGCCGCATCGTGTGGACGTGCCGCGCGCTGCTCACCGCTCATGGGAAGTATCGCATGCTGAAGCGTTTCGCTGCTCCGCTCCTGCTGCTCGTCGTTCTCTGCGCGCCAAAGGCGTCGGCGCAATTCCTCACGCGCCCGACGCTCGATTGGCGCACACTCCAGACACCGCACTTCACGATCCACTACCCCGTGCGGCTCAGCGAGTGGACGCTCGCCATGGCCGCGCACATCGAGTCGGTGCACGATGCGGTCTCGGCCTTCGTGGGCAGCGAGCCCGCCGATCGCGTGACGGTCATCGTCGACAACCCGTACAGCATTTCCAACGGCTTCGCGCTCCCCTTCATCGGCCACCCGCTCATCTTCATGTGGCCCACGCCGCCCTCGCCGTCATCGACGATCGGCGACAATCGCAGCTGGGGTGAGATGCTGTCGGTGCACGAGTACACGCACATCGCGCATCTCACCCGACCGTCGCGCAACCCGCTCCGCCGGTTCGTCGCCAACATCCTCCCCGTGCGGCTTGGGCCCATCGCGGTCAAGGCGCCGCGATGGGTGGACGAAGGGTACGCGACGTTCGTCGAGGGACAGCTCACGGGGAGCGGCCGCCCGTTCGGTGCATGGCGCGCCGCGATCCTGCGCGAGTGGGCATTGAACGGGACGCTGCCGGCGTACGGGCAGCTCGACGGAAGCTCGAGCTACGAGGGCGGCGCGATGGCGTACCTCGCGGGGTCGGCGTATCTCGAGTGGCTCGCGAATCGACAGGGTGGGGACGAGAGTCTCGTCCATCTCTGGCTCCGCATGAGTGCGCGCGAGGACCGCAGCTTCGAGAGCGCATTCGCGGGGGTGTTCGGCGGCTTCCCGGCCGATCTGTACGGCCGATTCACCGCCGAGCTCACGGGGAAAGCGCTGGCCGCCGATTCGCTGCTCGCGCAGAGCGGCATCGTCGAAGGCGAGACCGTGCAGGAGCTTCAGTGGTCGACTGGTGATCCCGCCATCTCGCGCGATGGAACGAAGATCGCCATCTCGCTCGCCTCGCGAACGGAGCCGGGGCGGCTCGTCATCTGGAGCACGGCACCAGAACCCGTGAGCGCACGCGAGCTCGCGCAACGGGAGAAGGAGCGCAAGCTCGATCCGCTCGATGTGCCCGCAATCGAGTGGCGACCGCGTCCCAAGCATGCAATCGCGACGCTGTATGCGATGGACGGTGTCTCGTACGCGAACCCGCGCTTTCTCCCCGATGGTCGCCACGTGCTGGTGACGCGCCTCGAGTCGTTGGGCGACGGCACGCTGCGTCCCGACCTCTACATCTGGAACATCGAGCAGGGCGGCGTGCGGCGCGTGACGCGCGGCGCAGCGCTGCGAACTGCGGATCCTTCACCGGATGGTCGCGAGGCGGTTGCGGATCAGTGCCTGCACGGCACATGCGATCTCGTGCGCGTCGATCTCGCCACCGGCCGCATCACTATGCTGGCGGCCGGCTCTCCGGAGCGCTCGTACTATCGACCGCGCTACGCACCGGATGGACAGCATATCATCGTCTCCGTGCACGAGCACGGCGTCTGGCGTCTCGTGATGATGGATCGTGATGGCGGCTCGCCGCGCGAGCTCGGGCCGGATGACGGCGCCAATCGCTACGGGGCCGCATTCCTGCCCGACGGCCGCTCGATCGTGTTCATCTCCGAGCAGGGCGGCATCCCGAACGTGACGCTCATGAATCTGGAGACGGGTGCATCGCGCCCGCTCACGCGCGTGCGGAGCGCAGCGCTTGCTCCCGAGCCGGACCCGGCCACCGGCGCCGTGTACTTCCTCGAGCTGTGGCCCAAGGGGCTCGATCTGAATCGCGTGTGGCCGGACAGCGTGCACCTGAGCAGCATCGTCCCGCTCCCCGCGACGCTGGCACCCGCGGCGCCGCTCGCACCGCCCGCCAACGTCGACACCTTTCCGCGCGCGACCCTGCCGGCGTCGCACGAGTACGGACTCGGGCCGCGGCTCTACCGCGTGCTGCCGAACGCCGGCATCGCGCCCGAGGGACGTCGCGTCGGGCTGTCGCTTGCGAGCACCGATCCCGTGGGTCGTCTCAGCTGGCTGGTGCAGGGCACCATCGGCGACGCCGGCATCTGGCGCGGCATCTCGGCGGCCGCGACGCTCAGGCGGTTCCACCCGTTCCTCACCGGCGAATTATTCGCGACACGCGACTATCCATCGGAGCAGCACGCGGGAACCTTCGCCCCGCCATCGCTGGACACGCGCTACGACGGCGGCGCGCTCTCCGCCGAGCTCACACGCAGCTACGTCGGCTCGAGCCACCGCATCGAGCTCGGGACGTCGCTCGGCCGACTCGACGGTCCGGAGCTCGGCGTGGGGTACCGCACGCTCGCCTTCGCGGAGTACGGCACCGCGCGCCTCCAGCGCGTGCGCGACTGGGTGTTCGTCGAGCGACTCACGCTGCACGGCGATGTGGGACGCACGCTCGGCGACGGGTGGATGCGTGGTCTCGGTACGGCGGGCGTCGAGCTTCGACAGTCGGGGAGCGGGATCGCGGGCGACGTAACACTCGGGCGCGTCAGCCCCTCCGTGCCGCCCTTCGAGCAGTTCACCGTGGGCGGACTCCTGCCGCCGCTCTTCAATGCGTCGCTCCTCTCGCAACGCGTCGCTGTGCCCGTCTTCCCGGTGGGCATCGCGTCGGGTCCCACGGTCGGTGTCTACCGCGTGATGCTCACCGGCAGCGCGCTGCGCCCGTACTTCCTCGGCGTCAGCGCAGGCGATCGTCTCACGCGCTGGCAGCGCGCCATCGGGCTCGACCTACACCTCCCGGTCGTCTCCATCCCCTTCGTCGCCCTACCTGCCGTGCAGCTCGATGGCGGCGTCGCGTATTCCCTCGATGAGCCGTTCCGCCACAAGAGGAGAGGATATCTGTCGGTGGTGTATCGGCCGTGAAGCGCGGGATGCGGGATGCGGGACCGCCCGGCGAGGTTCATCGCACTGGTTCGGGCTCATGTGCGGCGGAAGGATGCAGACCAATCCGGGCACCTGTATTACACCTGTGTCGTCCGCAACCGAGAGTGCATATGGGCGCTACTGGATATCGAGGCTTGCAGGTTTGGCAGAAGGCGATGGATCTGCTCGTCGCGAGCTATGAGCTCGCGTGCAAGCTTCCGGCTTACGAGCGCTATGCATTGACGAGCCAGCTCCGCCGAGCTGCGGTGTCCGTCCCGGCGAACATCGCCGAAGGCAACGGGAGGGCGCACCGCGGCGATTATGTCCACCACATTTCAATCGCGCGCGGTTCGCTGTTGGAGCTGGAAACGTACATCGAGATTGCCTCCCGCCTGAACTACGCCACCGAGGAGGAGCTCATCGAGATACGCGATCTCGCCGATCACGTCAGCCGCATGCTGAACCGCTTGACAATCAGTCTCAAGCGCTAACACCGTCCCCGCATCCCGCATCCCGCATCCCGCATCCCGCATCCCGCATCCCGCATCCCGCGCCCTTGCGCACAGCCCATGCAGTCGCCATTAAGATGGACGTTCACCACAGAGGACTTGAAATGGCACAAGCATCGAGTGCGGAAACAGGTGCCGTGCGCAGTGAGCGCATGGCGTTCGCGTTGAAGTTGGCGGCGTTGGGAGGGTTCGCGGCGACCGGCGCAGTAATCGTGTTCTTCGCGCTTGTCGTGTACTTCACACTCCCGGGACAGTATAGTGGGCTCGACTGGATCGAGGCGACGATTACCTGGATCTCGGTGGGGCTGATCGCGGTACTCGCCATCGGGGTCAACATCACCTATGCGCGGGTCCTGTACGCGATGTCTCGATTCCCCTACGGATTCCCGATTTCCGGCGAATTCCCGAAGCCGTGATCCGTTGACCCGCTGTTTCACAGCGCCGGGGTGGCGCCCGTGAAACAGCGGCGTTCCACCCCCCGGCGCGCCCGATCCGCTCACTGGTGATCGGGGCGCCGGTCCGGTTACAGCCTCGTGCCCTCCGGCGTCCATCTCTCGGAGGGGTCAGGATGAGCCAGACCGCCGAGGCGCGTTGGGAAGAACACAACGAGGCTGGCTGCCGCTACTTCAGCCAGGGGGCGTATTCCGACGCCGAGCAGGAGTTCCTCGCGGCAATCCGCGAGGCGTCCGCGCTCGGCTCGGAGAACCTGCGGCTGGCCTCCAGCCTGAGCAACCTCGGTCAGCTGAAGTATCGCCAGCGCGACCTCGCGCAGGCCGAGGAATACTTCCGTCGTGCGCTCGGCATTCGCGAGCATGCGCTCGGCTCCGATCACTACGGCGTCGTGCAAAGCCTCAACAATCTCGCCGCGCTGCACTACGCGCGCGGCGAGTTCGAGGCGGCTGAGCCGATGTTTCGACGCGCACTCGAGCTTACTGATCGTCATCTGGGACGCGAGCACCCCGATGTCGCGACTGCGCTGAACAACCTGGCGCGGCTGTACTTCCGGCAAAACGACTTTGCGGCAGCTGCACCGCTCCTCACCAGGCTCCTCGCGCTCAAGGAGGCCGAACGCGGTCCGGATCATCCCGAGATCGCCACGATCCTCGCGAGTCTCGCGAGGGTGCGATGCGCGGCACACCAGTACGATGCCGCCGAGCCGCTGGCGCGTCGCGCGCTGGCCATCCGTGAGCGGACCAGCGGACCGGATGATCCGACGGTCGTCGCGACCGCGCGACTCCTCGCTGACATTTGTGCCGCGCACGGCAAGCCCGACGAGGCGCACCGGTTGCGCCAGCGACAGCACGCGGACGAGAGCGACGCACACGCGTCGCTTGCGTTCGTCCACGGCTCGGAGCCGATCGAGCCTCCGGTGCTCGACCGAGCGCTGCCGCACGCGCCTCCACTGCGCACAGCCCCATTACGCACAGCCCCACTGCGCACAGCCCCACTGCGCACATCTGCACCAGTGCATGCATCGCCTCCGCCGCTCGTGCGTCCCGATGCGCCAATCGCGTTCGCGAACACGCCGCTCGCCCCCGAGAACCGCACCGCTGTCCCGACGCCTTCTCCAGCCGCGCCGACAGCCACGCCGCCATCGGCGCCGTCATCGGCGCCGAACGTCTCACCGGTCGAGCTGCAGCCCTTTCCGGACAGCGTGCTCCCCGTGTTGCCCCTCGGGCAGCTCGACGCGAGCGAGGGGAGTCATCAGCCGCACGCGCGGACATCGAGCGATGCACATCATCCACCGTCGCACGATTCCCGAGCGACCGATCCACCGCACCGCAACGCGAGGCGTACGCCGGCCACACCCCGTCGCGGGACGATGCATACCGCACGCACCGGCGCCGGTCGTTCGCCGACTGCGCGGGAGACGAGTCTCTTCGGGATGCTATTCAAGCTCGCGCTCCTGCTCGCCATCGTTGCGCTCGTCGCATGGCTCATCGCCGGTCGTCCCCCTCTCCAGTCGTTTCTCGCGCCGGTCACGGGTACCCACGCGGACAGCGCACAGGCTCCAGCCGACTCCACGCCGAAGCCCTGAGCTGCGCGGTCGCCCAGACGGTGCGCGTCGCGTCCCACGATGCTGGGCGATCGGGCGCCGATTGGTGCTCGCCGGTTAGATTCTCCGGATACGCCTCCGTGAGATCATCTACCCTTGCGCCAGAGGAGCATTCATGGCTGACGAGATCGACTACAAGCTGATCGGCGATGACCTGCAAGCGGTGATCGTTACGCTCGACCCTGGTGAAGCGGTGGTCGCCGAGGCGGGCGCGATGATGTACATGCAGGACGGCATCACGATGGCGACGACGCTCGACATGACGGGGCAGAGAAAGGGGCTGTTCGACAAGCTGCTGGCCGGCGGCAAACGCATCCTCGCGGGCGATTCGTTCTTCATCACCATGTTCGCGAATCAGGCCACGCGCCGGCGCGACGTCGCGTTCTCGTCGCCGCTCCCCGGCAAGATCCTCCCCGTGCATCTGGGCCAGCTCGGCGGCTCGCTCCTCTGTCAGAAGGACTCGTTCCTCTGCGCCGCGCGTGGAACCGACATCACCATCGCGTTTACGAAGCGCATCGGCGCCGGCTTCTTCGGCGGCGAAGGATTCATCCTGCAGCGGCTCGCCGGCGACGGCCTCGCGTTCGTGAACGCCGCTGGGACGTTGCAGGAGATCGATCTCGCCCCTGGTGAGCAGCTGCGCGTCGACACGGGATGTCTGGTCGCGCTGCAGCCGACCGTGGACTACGACATCGAGATGGTGCCCGGGATCAAGACCGCGCTCTTCGGTGGCGAAGGGCTCTTCTTCGCGCGCCTCACTGGTCCGGGACGCGTGATCCTGCAGACGCTCCCCTTCTCGCGCCTTGCGGATCGCATCATCGCTGCCGCACCGCGCGCCGGCGGGCGACGCCAGGGCGAGGGAAGCGTGCTTGGCGTGATCGGCGACATCCTCGACGGCAGCTCCTGAGCGCGGCAGGCGAGAGGCGGGCGGCACGCCATTCGCGATGGCTCGACCCGTCTCTCGCAATGCATGCCGTGTCATCGAGCACACCGCGCGACGATTCCGTTCTCGCTCCCGACGTCGATCCCACAGCGCAGTCTGCGCCGGGCGACCGCGAGCATCCCAGGCCCGATCTCACGAGGACCGCCGAAGTCCTCGAGACGCCAGAGGTGCGATCCGTCGCGCTCACGCTGCTGCTCGTGCTCGCCCTGCTGTACACGCTGTACTTCGCGCGCGACTTCGTGCTGCCGATCGCTCTCGCCGTACTGCTCAAGCTGCTGCTGAGCCCGGTCGTGCGCGCACTGAACCGGGTGCGCATCGTGCCTCCGATCGGCGCAGCGCTCGTGCTCGTCGCTGTGCTCCTGATCGTGGGCGGTGCGGTCTACCAGCTCTCCGAGCCCGCGCAGGCGTGGATGGCGAAGGCGCCGCAGGAGCTGGCGACTGTTCGCGCGAAGCTCGGGTCGCTGCGCAGTCCGGTGGAGCAGGTGAGCCGGACTGCCGCGCAGGTCGAGCGCGCGACGAACGTCGCCGGTGGCACCAACGCGCGCGAGGTCGTGGTCAAGGGGCCGTCGCTTCTCTCGCGCATCTTCGGCACGACGGAACGTCTGCTCGCCGGTGCGCTCGAGGTCATAATCCTGCTCTACTTCCTGCTCGCCGGTGGCGATCTCTTCCTGCAGAAGCTCGTCAAGGTGCTCCCGCAGTTCGGCGACAAGAAGAAAGCCGTCGAGATTGCGCGTGAGACGGAGACGGCCGTGTCGACGTACCTGGTCACGGTCGCCGCCGTGAACATTGGTGAGGGCGCGGTCGTCGCCGGCGTCATGGCCCTTCTCGGTCTCCCGAATCCCGTGCTGTGGGGCGTGCTCGCGGCGCTGCTCGAGTTCATTCCGTATGTGGGCGCGACGGTCATGATCGGCATACTCACGCTTGCGGGGCTCACGACCTTCCCATCGGTGGCACACGCGCTCCTCGCGCCCGCGAGCTACCTCGCGATCAACGTGCTGCAGGCGAATCTCGTGTCGCCGCTGCTCCTCGGCCGCCGGCTCACGCTCAATCCGGTCGCGATCTTCGTCGGACTCGCCTTCTGGTGGTGGGTGTGGGGTGTAGTCGGCGCGTTCATCGCCGTTCCGCTCCTCGCGACGTTCAAGATCTTCTGCGACCACATCGAGACGCTCGCGCCCATCGGCGAGTTCCTCGGCAAGCGCGACGAAGCGGAGCGTCGCGTGATGGTGCGCACCGCGTCCTGAGCGACGAGCGCTGCGTCGGCGCGTCGATCATCGCCCCACTGTGCATCCGAGCCGCGCGCCCGATACCTTTCCGGCGCCCGGATGCCTCACGGCTATGGACATCTTCATGCGCTTCAGCTACGGGCGTGCTGCCCGTGTGTGCTGCCGTGTCGGCCGCATACGAACCGTTCCAGCAGCCCGCACCGCCGCCCTTCCGAATCGGATCCCGTTCCATGAACCCGATCGCAGAATTCACGTCGCTGCTCGAGCAGGCCAAGGCAGTCGACCGCACCTGCCTCCCTGAGCCGACAGCGATGTCGCTCGGCACCGTCGCCCCCAACGGGAAGCCGTCCGTCCGCGTCGTGCTCCTCAAGCACGTCGACGAGCGCGGCTTCGTGTTTTACACCAACTACCACAGTCGCAAGGGACGCGAGCTTCTCGCGAACCCCAACGCGGCGCTGTGCTTTCACTGGCAACCGCTCGCCATCCAGGTCCGCGTCGAAGGCGTGGCCGAGCCGGTGAGCGACGCCGAGGCCGACGCGTACTTCGCGTCGCGTGCGCGCGAGAGCCAGCTTGGCGCGTGGGCCTCGCTCCAGAGCTCGCCGCTCTCCAGTGACGCCGAGCTCGAGACCCGCGTCCGGGAGATGGAGCAGCGCTACGCGGGCCGACCGGTCCCGCGCCCTCCCCACTGGTCCGGCTTCCGCATCGTCCCGTCACGCATCGAGTTCTGGTTCAATCGCCCCTTCCGTCTACACGAGCGCCGAGTGTACGAGCGGGAGAACGGACGGTGGAAGGAGACGCGGCTGTATCCGTGAGGGAAAGCAGAGAGCAGAAAGGAGAGAGTAGAGAGGAGGTACGTGCAGGTTGTCATTCCGAGCGCAGCGAGGAATCTGCTGTTCCACAGGCCGAGATTCCTCGCTGCGCTCGGAATGACAGATGCCGCCGACCCACCCCGCCCCTCCTCTCTGTCTTCTGCTCTCTCCTTTTTGCTCTCTGGTTTCCGCTTTCCGTCTAGTTCTTTCCTTCGCACCCCCTGCCCTGATAGACTTCCCACACTATGGCCAGCGCCGTCACTGAACAGGCAGCAGTCCAGCCCGCCGAGGCGTGGAGCATCGCGGATTCGCGAGCGCTCTACAACGTCGAAGGGTGGGGGATTGGATACTTCGACATCAACGCGCAGGGGCACGTCGTCGTGCGTCCCGACAAGGCGCACCCCGAGCGCGAGCTCGATCTCTACGAGCTGGCGGTCGACCTCGCCGAGCAGGGCGTCGGGCTCCCCATGCTGCTCCGCTTTTCCGACATCCTCCGCTCGCGCATCGAGACCATCAGCACGCGCTTCCGACGCGCGATCGCCGAGTTCGACTACAAGGGCGACTACACGCTCGTCTATCCGATCAAGGTGAATCAGCAGCGGCACGTGGTCGAGGAGATCGTGCAGTTCGGCAGCTCGCATGGCGTGGGGCTCGAGTGCGGCAGCAAGCCGGAGCTGCAGGCGGTGCTCGCGCTGAGCGAAGCGGCGAATCACACGATCGTCTGCAATGGCTACAAGGACGAGGAGTTCATGCGCCTCGCCCTCATGGGGCAGAAGCTCGGGCATCAGGTCTTCATCGTCATCGAGCAGTCGAGCGAGCTCGACGTGCTGCTCCGCGTCGCGGATGAGATGGGGATCACGCCGACCGCGGGCGTGCGCATCAAGCTGTTCTCCGAGGGGTTCGGTCGCTGGGCGGAGAGCGGTGGCGAGAAGTCGAAGTTCGGACTGAACTCGAGCGAGCTCGTCGCGCTGGTCGACCGGCTCGCCGCGAAGGGGCGGCTCGACGTCCTCAAGCTCGTCCATTTCCACCTCGGCTCGCAGATCACCGATATCCGCTACATCAAGGCTGGGTTGCAGGAGATCACGCGCTTCTACGCCGAGCTGCGCGACATGGGCGTCGACATCACGCACGTCGACGTGGGCGGCGGTCTCGGGATCGATTACGATGGCTCGAGCTCGACCTTCCCCGCGAGCGTGAACTACTCGGTGCAGGAGTACGCGAACGACGTCATCTACACGCTCGCCGAAGCGTGTCGCGAGCAGAACCTCCCGATGCCGCACATCATCTCGGAGTCGGGGCGCGCGCTTGCCGCGCACCACGCGCTGCTTCTGCTCGATGTGATCGGCGTCGAATCGCAGCAGGAGGTCGAGCTTCCCGAGCTGAGTGACGAGGATCACCCGCTCCTGCACGAGCTCAAGGAAGGCTACGAGACGATCTCGTCGCGGAGCGTGCGCGAGGTCTATCACGATGCGACGTTCGCGAAGGAACGCATGCAGGCGCTCTTCAATAGCAGCGTCCTCTCGCTGCGTGGACGGGCAATGGCCGAGCAGCTCTACGCGGCGACCATGAACGCGATCGCGCGTCTGGCCGAGCGCGATCCCGAGGAGTACGACGACATCCTCGAGGGGCTGCGTGCGCATCTCGTCGATCGATACTTCTGCAACTTCAGCATCTTCCAGTCGCTCCCCGACAGCTGGGCGATCGATCAGATCTTCCCGATCATGCCGATCCATCGGTTGACGGAGGAGCCGACGCGCCGCGGTACGCTGCAGGACATCACGTGCGACTCGGACGGCAAGATCGATCGCTTCGCCGGCGGGCGCAGCGGCCAGCCGAGCCTCGAGCTGCACCCGTTCCGCGAGGGCGAACCGTACATCCTGGGCATCTTCCTCACCGGCGCATATCAGGAAATTCTCGGCGACCTGCACAACCTCTTCGGCGACACGAATGCCGTGCACATCCGCCTTGCGTCGACCGGCAGCGGCTACGAGGTCACCGATCTCGTGCACGGCGACACGGTGACCGAGGTGTTGAACTACGTACAGTTCGGCGCCTCCGAGCTCCTCACGCGCTTCCGCCGCAAGGTCTCCGCGGCAAAGAACCTCACCCGCCAGGAAGCGAACACGTTCATCGCGGACTATGTGGCGGGGTTGGAGGGGTATACGTATCTCGAGGGGGAGGGTGGGGAAGAGTCGTGAGCTTTGAGCTGCGAGCTTTGGGTTGTGAGTGATGGGTTCTGAGTGGTGAGGAGCGCTCGAACACTCACAACGCCACACCCAGAACCCACGACTCGGAACTGATAACCCAAAGCTCACAGCTCAAAGCTCACAACTTCCCAGACCTCCGCCGCATGACCTCTTCTTTCCCCAACCTCCTCGCCGTCCTCGTCGCGATCATTCTGGCGACGCGGCTCCTCGGCGAGGCGGCGCAGCGTGTGGGTCAGCCAGCCGTGCTCGGCGAGCTCGTCGCGGGCGTGCTGCTCGGGGGCTCGGTGCTCGGTGTTCTGCAGCCGACCGATCCGGTCATTCACGCGCTCTCGGAGATCGGCGTCATCGTGCTGCTCTTCGAGATCGGATTGCACACCGATCTCAAGTCGCTCGCGGCGGTCGGCAGCTCGGCGATCACGGTTGCGCTCGTGGGTGTCGCGGTGCCCTTCGCGCTGGGCTACGGGGTGATGATCGAGCTCGGACTCGGCGTCATCCCCGCGGTCGTCAGCGGCGCCGCGCTCACGGCGACATCCATCGGCATCTCGGCGCGCGTTCTCTCCGACCTCGGCGAGCTCGACTCGTCGGAAGGGCAGGTGGTGCTCGGCGCCGCCGTGCTCGACGATGTGGTGGGGCTCATCATCCTGTCCGTCGTCACGCGACTGGCCACGGGTGAAAGCGTCTCGCTCGGTGGTATCGCGCTCACCACGGCAATTGCGGTAGGCTTCATCGTCGCCGCGCTCGCGCTCGGCAGCATCCTGGCGCCGCCCGTCTTCCAGCTCGTGAGCCGCATCCGGGCGAGCGGTGCACTCGGGCTCATGGCGCTCGCCTTCGCGTTCTTCATGGCATGGCTCGCCGATGCTGCGCACTCGGCGATGATCATCGGCGCGTTCGCCGCTGGGCTCGTGCTCTTTCGCACACCGCAGCGCGAGGACATCGAGCGCAAGGTCTCGTCGCTCGGGCACTTCTTCGTCCCCATCTTCTTCGCGTCCGTGGGTGCGGCGGTCGATCTCCATTCGGTGACGAACGCGCACGCGGCACTCGTCGGCGGCGCGCTCATCGTCGTCGCGATCGTGGGGAAGTTCGTCGCCGGCTACGCGCCCGTGTGGTTCAAGGGACGCAAGGCGATGATCGGCGTCTCGATGATCCCGCGTGGCGAGGTGGGGCTGATCTTCGCGCAGATGGGACTCACGACCGGTGCGCTCAGCTCAGAGCTCTTCAGCGCCGTCGCGATCATGGTCATGGTGAGCACGTTTCTCCCGCCGCCGCTCCTGAGTCGCATGTCTGCGCGGCGAGGCGAGCGCTCGTTGCGCGACCGGCCGGGCGATGGCGGAATCGACGATCTCGTCTCCGGCACGCTGCGCGACGCGGTGAAGCGCGAGCGACCGCGGATCGTGGACGAGACGTGAGTCGGAGAGTTGGATGCAGCAAGGCCCGGCGGTGTGCCGGGCCTTGCTGAAGACGTTTGTCATTCCGAGCGCCGATTGTCATCCCGAGCGGAGCGAGGGATCTCGGGCTAACGGCGGAGATCCCTCGCTCCCGCTCGGGATGACGACGGAATCCTACCGCGCCCCCGCCGTCACCTTTCCCGACTTGCTGGCGGCCGCCTCGTACCGCTTCGCGACCTCGGGCCAGTTGATGGTGTTCCACCACGCGTTCAGGTAGTCCGCGCGGCGGTTCTGGTACTTGAGGTAGTAGGCGTGCTCCCACACGTCCACGCCCATGATCGCCGTCTGTCCGTTCATGAGCGGCGTGTCCTGATTCGGCGTCGAGACGATGGAGAGCTTGCCCGTGGGCTCGACGACGACCCACGCCCAGCCGGAGCCGAAGCGCCCTGAGGCCGCCGCGTTGAACTGTTCCTTGAATTTCTGGAAGCTGCCGAACGACTTGTCGATCGCTTCCGCCAGCCGGCCCGTCGGCTCGCCACCCGCGTTCGGTGCCATGATCTGCCAGAACATCGAGTGATTCCAGTGCCCGCCGGCGTTGTTGCGCACCGCGGTACGGACCGCCTCCGGCACCTGGTCGAGGTTCTGCAGCAGCCGCTCGAGACTCCAACTCTGCAGATCGGGCGCCTTCTCGATCGCCGCGTTCAGATTGTTGACGTAGCCCTGATGGTGCTTGGTGTGGTGAATCTCCATCGTACGCGCGTCGATGTACGGCTCGAGCGCGGCGTAGTCATAGGGCAGCGGCGGAAGTGTGAAAGCCATGTCATCCCTCCGGTAAGAGCGTGCAAGTTCCAGTGACGACCGACGCGGTGTCGCTCGGTGGTCAGTGCTCAGGTCGCATGCGCGACCCTCGCGGCGATGGGATGCTGCAAATCGTGCGGCTGCACAGACGGTATCACGGTGTTTCCGAATCCACTCGAGTGGTATGCGCCATCCGCGCCCGAATTCCGCCGATGATGCCTGGCAGAATCGAGAGGAAGATGACGACGACGATCACCAGGTCGATCCGCCCCGCGATCCCCGGAATGTAACGACCGAGCCCGTAGCCGATGAACAGCATCCCCCACACCCAGGCCAGCCCACCGACCACGTTGTACGCGAGAAACGCGCGATACCGCATGGCACCCACGCCTGCAACAACCGGGGCAAACGTTCGGATGATCGGCATAAATCGCGCGAGCACGATCGTCTTCCCCCCATACTTTTCGTAGAACGCATGAGCGCGCTCGAGATGTTTCCGATTGAAGAGAAGCGATTGCTCGCGCGTGAAGATCCGGGGACCCGTCGCCTTGCCGATGCCGTAGCCGGTCGAATCGCCCACGACCGCCGCGATCGACAGGATGACGCCCATGAGGTAGACGTTGAGCATCCCCTGCGAGGCGAGGAGGCCGGCGGACACGAGCAACGAGTCGCCCGGGAGAAAGAAGCCGATGAGCAGCCCGGTCTCGGCGAAGATGACGGCGGTCAGGACGGTGTACCCGCCCCACCGGATCAACGCCTCGGGGTTCATGAGCTGATGCCAGAGATCGACGAGACCGTGCATGCGACTCCACTCGAGGGGCGGCGGTCAGGCCGCGAGCGAAAAACGTGAACGCGATGACGCTGGTTGAACTTCAACGCGCCGTCGCGGATGGTCAACTGCGTCGAGCCAGGTCGGCCCCGCGTGGGTAGCGCGCGCTACGGAGCGAGTGCTGCGGGAGGGAGCGGATGCGGTGGGATCCAACGACGACGGTCGACTACTGACGACGGTCAGGGAATTTGATGAGGGTCTGGGAATGATGACGGTCCGGGAATTATGACGGTCTACACAATTGGCCACTCGACGCGGTCGCTCGACGACTTCGTCGCACTCCTCCAGCGCGAGGGTGTTCGGCATCTCGCCGATGTCCGGACCTTTCCGGCGTCGCGCCGCTACCCGCACTTCAATCGCGAGCCCCTGGCCCTCGCGCTCGCCGAGGCGGGCATCGCGTACTCGCATCATCCAGCGCTCGGCGGACGCCGCACGCCGAAGCGGGATTCGCGCAATACGGCGTGGCGAAATGCGGGCTTTCGCGGCTACGCGGACTACATGGAGGGGGAGGCGTTTGCCTCGGGGCTCGACGCGCTGCTCGCGACTGCTGCCGCGTCGCCCACCGCGATCATGTGCGCCGAGGCCGTCCCCTGGCGATGCCATCGCTCGCTCATCGCGGACGCGCTCGTCGCACGGGGCGTCGACGTGCAGCACATCCTGGATGCCGGGAGCAAGCCGCACACACTCACGTCCTTCGCGGTCGCACGCGACGGTCGCGTGAGCTACACGGCTCCGCCGTCGGAGCCGGCGCGCCAGTCGGATCTGTTCGCGGACGACGATCCGGAGCGGGTATGAGAGTTGCGTTAGCGCGGTCTACCTAATTCCGTAACGCATTTTTTTGACACGGAGGCTACGCCCATGCTCTGGACGCTCGCCCTTATCCTCTTCATTCTCTGGCTGCTCGGCTTCGTCGTCTTCAATGTCGGCGGCGGGCTCATCCACATCCTCCTCGTCATCGCGCTCATCCTCATCGTGGTGCGCTTGCTGACGGGACGGTCGGTGGCGTGACGCCCCAGCCATAGACGCCGCGGTACATCGCGCGGTTCCGCTCGATGATGCGCACGTAATCGCGTGTCTCGGTGAAGGGAATCCGCTCGATGAACACGTCGGGGTCCTGCACGCCGCGCTTGGTGGACCAGCGATCCACCCGCGAGCCGCCCGCGTTGTAGGCGGCAAGCGCGCGTGCGATCCCACCGTACTGGCGTAGCATCTCCGCCAGGTGGATGCACCCGATCTGCAAGTTCACATCGGGCTGGTAGAGCAGCACGTCATCCCAGAACGGATAGCGCAGCGACGTCGCGATGCTGCGCCCCACACTCGGCATCACCTGCATCAGTCCGCGCGCGCCGGCACCGGACGTCGCGTGCGGCTGGAACGCCGACTCCTGCCGCACGAGCGCCGCGACGAGCGCAGGATCGAGGCTGTCCGCCCGCGTCTCGGCGAGCAGCCCATCCGTGTTTCGGACTGGATAGATCAAACGATAGAGCGCGGTGGTGCGCGGTGCGCCACGATCGAGCGCCCGCATCCCCAGCCGGATCGCACGTGACGCGAGCCCCGCGTCGCGGAACGCGGCCGCGGTCGCCAGGAGGCGATCCATCGACCCGTCCGCCTGCGCCGCGAGCTGGTCGTACTCGATTGTGGCCTCGGAGTCGAGCCCGATGCGCGAGAGCAGCGCCGCGCGCGCCATGGCACTGTCGACTTGCGGGAGGCGCGGGAAGGAGTCGGCGGCCGCAGGCGGCGCCCACATCGGGATCCCGAGTCGTCGACTGCTCACCACCGCGTAGTACGACGCGGGACTGCTCGCGACGACGTCGCGCCAGCGCGCATGAGCGCGCGCCGTGTCTCCCACGCGCGCCCATGCGCGGCCGCTCCAGTACCCCGCCGCTGCTGCCTCATCGCCGTGCGGATGCTTCAGTCGCATCTCGTCGAACTCGTGCGCCGCCGTCTTCGGCGCGGAATCGACGAACGCGATGAGGGCGGCGCGGAAATGGGCCGCCGACGCCCACGTGCTCGTCGGATACTCGCGCGCGATCGTGAGGTACGCGTCGCGTGCCGCCGAGTCCCGCCCTTCATCCGTTGCCAGATCGGCGAGCAGATACAGCGCTGACGACGCCGCGGTCGGATGCGTGCGATACGTGCGCAACGTCTCCCGCAAGAGCCGCCGCGCCTTCTCGAGTTGTCCACTCTGCAACACCGAGCGCGCGCGTTGATACGACGCCAGCCCCGCGAGCGAGGAGGGCGTCCGCACGCGCGCGAACTGCTCGGCAGCGTCGCTGGTGCGCCCGAGCGATTGAAGCACCGTCGCGTACGTGAAGCGGTCCTCCGACGTGCCGTGCGCATCGAGCACGCGAGCGAACCCCGCGGCCGCGCGCGCGAGGGGACCCGCGGTCGCGGCTCGGCGGGCGACGGTCAGCTCCTCGGATGGCGCGAGCGGCGTGAACGCGCTATCGAGGAGCGCGATGGCATCGCGCGCATCCGACGCCGGCGTGCGACGGGATGCGATGACGTCCAGCAATCCGCGTCGCACCGCGGAGCGACCGCTGTCGGTCGTCGCGAGCACGAGCCGAAGCCGGAGCGCGGACAGTCGAGCGCCCATGCTGTCGTACTCGAGAGCCGCGCCCGCAAGATCGCCCGACCGCTCGCGTGCCGCAGCGTCGACGTGCATGACCTGCGCGCGAGCCACGTCGGTGCGGAGCGCAGCGTAATCACGCGAGCGCTGTGTGCTGTCAGTCGTGACGCTCGCCGCTCGCAGCAGCAGCCAGTCGTGCGCGCGCGGAAGGAGGGCGGCGGCACGCTCGTACGTCGCGCGGGCGCTGTCGTTCTGGTGGAGCCGGCCGAACGCGCGTGCGAGCTGCACCATCCGCTGGCCGCGCTCCAGGGAGTCGGATGCGCTGGCCACGGCCTGCCGCGCGTAGCTCAGCGCCAACGAATCGTCGTTGCGCGCGAGCGCCGCACGCGCGAGCAGCGCTCGACCGCGTCCACCGAAGAGCGTATCGAGCCACGGTTCGCTCGCAAGCAGCCGGTTGACCTGATCCCACCCTTCCCACTGGCTGGCCGCTGTCGCGGCGAGCAGCACGAGGTGCGGTGTGCGCCGCGACGAATCGGCGAGGGCGGGGGCGAGAAGATTCGTCGCGCGCCAGGGGCGGCCTTCGTCGAGCGCCTTGCGGGCGGTGACGACGAGCGAATCTTCGGAGTGCGGAATGGCGGCAGCGGTGCGCCGCACGGGCCCCTGCGCGCCCGAGACGCGCGATGCCACGAGCACGACGACCAGCACAGCGGACATCGCGAGACAGGAAACACGAACCATCACCGCAACATATACAATCTTGGGAATTGCGCTACCGCCTCACGCAGCGCGCTACGGGATCTTCCCTGACATCCCCTTCATTCAGCCCGTAACGCAATCACGGGATCCACCCGTGCGGCCCGCCATGCGGGCGCGAGCGCTGCGATGGCCGCCACGCACAACAGCACCATGGCGACCGTGAGCATGATCACCGGATTGCTCGGCCGCACGCCATACAGCAGCGACGCGACCAGGCGCCCGCCGGCAAGCGCGAGGGCGGCGCCCACGGCGACGCCGATCCCCACCTGACGCAGCGCACTGGCCACGACGTGTCGCACTACGTCGTGCGTGCGTGCGCCGAGCGCGACGCGGACCCCGAATTCGTGAACGCGCTGGTTCACGGTGTACGAAATCGTGCTGTAGATGCCGACGGCGGCGACGATCATGGCGAGCGCACCGAAGAGCGTGAACAGCGTTGCCCCGAGCCTCCACGGGCGGTACTGCGGCTCGAGTTGATCGGTCATCCGCGTGATGACGGGCCAGCCCGACGGAAACGCGCGACGAATGTCGCTCTGTATCTCCTGCTCCACGAGCGGCATCGCGTGTGGATCGGCGCGCACGATGATGGTGCGCACCTGCGAGCCATACTTGCCGCCGGGGACGCGGCCGAGCGGAAGGTAGTACTGTGCGGTGGCATCTTCGATCACGGAGGAGCGCCTGGCGTTCTCCACGACGCCAATGATCGTGTAGCACGGGGCATCCCGCTTCGCGAAGCGCATGCACCTGCCGATGGGGTTCTCGCCGGGCCAGAGTGCGTGCGCCAGCGCCTCGTTGATCACAACGGTGTTCGATGGAGCGCTGCCCACCGGAAACGTTCGACCGCGTAGTACGCGGATGCCCACGGCTGCGAAGTACTCGGGCGACACGCCAGTGAAAAACGTGTCCGGGATCTTGTGCGTGATCGTATCCGCTTCGGGGAAGTACGTCAGCCAACTGAAGCCGTACATGGGCTGCATGCTGGCGAGTGCGACCTGCTGGACGCCGGGGGCCGCTCGCAGACGGTCGGCGAGGGCGGCGAAGTCGAATCCGACACGTGAATCACGCATGGAGTCTGGCGTCTCGAAGCTCACGTCCGCGAACACCAGATGATTCGAATCGTAGCCCAGATCCAGTCCCCGCACGTTGCGGAGGCTGTCGAGAAAGAGTGCTGCGCCGACGAGCAGTACAACCGACAATGCCGCCTGCAACATCACGAGCGCAGCACGCAGGCGAGCATGTTGCGTCGTGCCCTCGCGCGCGCCGGCTTTGAGGGCACGCGTGAGATCGGGTGTGGTGGATTGCAGTGCCGGGATGAGTCCAGCCACGATTCCCACCGCGAGCGTGATGACGAGCGAGAATGCCAGCACGCGCCAGTGGAGAGGTGTCGTCGCCCAGTGAACGCCGGGGAGGAGGAGCGCGCGGATCACGCGACCTCCCCACGCAGCGGCCAAAATGGCGGCAGCGCCGGCGAGCACCGCGAGGAGGACGCTCTCAGCGACCAGCAGCCTGACAAGTCGCGATCGTGAGATTCCAAGCGCCAGCCGCACCGCAATCTCGCGCCTGCGTTGGACGGCGCGCGCCAGCAGGAGATTCACGACGTTGGCCACGGCGATGAGCAGCACGAGCAGAGCGACGCCCCCTAGGCGCGCGGCAATTTGCACCTCCTG
>DASSNR010000145.1:0-14322 GCA_035687925.1 Gemmatimonadaceae bacterium
CATGAAGGGCGGACTCTTCCTCGAGATGCTTGGCGCCGAGCAGCCGCACTCGTTGCAGCGCTCGATCATGGGTGACACGGAGCTCGACGAGTGCTTCACCCTCGCGCTCGAGGCACACGACCCGTACGGGTGGGCGGCGCCATTCTGGAAGGTGATCGGAAACGACGAGCGGCAGTTCAATGCGCCGGGCGTGCGCGTCCCCATGCTCTCGCTCTCGCGCGTGCTTCCAATGAACGCGCGCAACTGGCCGTACCTGGGCTACCACTCGAGCGCGGACAACCCCGAGCTCATCTCGATCCGCCGGCTCGAGGACTCGCGCGAGCTCGTGCTGCGCATGATCGACACGATCGATACGAATGCGACGCCGGTGAACCGGTTCAAGGGCGAGGTGTTCTGCTCGCGCTACGGGCTCCACATCGACTGGTGGGAGAATCGCGACGCGAACCAGGCGTTCTTCGATGTGCTGATGCTCATCGATGGCCGCCGCTCGATCGCGCAGATCGCGAAGCAGTGCGGCGTGCCGTTCGAGTCGGCGCGCGCGGTGGTCGAGGCGCTCCGCGCGCACGGGCTCGTCGACGTGCCGGCACGAAGCGAGACCGCTGCTCCGGTGCAGCGATCCGCCGTTGCACCGGCGGTAGTCTGGTCGAGCGGGATGGCGGATGCACCTCCCTCCACGATGATGGAGGCACGGTGATGCCGCGCGATGATGGCCGTACCGCGGCGGGCATCACGCACGACGCGGCGACCGCCTGGCGGCGCGTGGATCTCCGCGCGCCCGCACCGGTGACACGTGGTCGAGACGTTCGCCGCATCGTCGTCGATGTCGGCAGCTTCAACTGCCGGAACATGGGTGACGTCGCCATGCTGCAGGTCGCGCTCACTCGACTCGGCGCCATCTGGCCGGCCGCGACGCTTCAGGTGATGACCGATGTCCCTGAGGTTCTCGCGAAGCACTGTCCGACCGCGGCGCCGCTGCCTGCCGCGGCCCGGCGCATCTGGTTCGAGCCCGGCTTTCTGCTCGGCCGTGTGCATCGGGGGCTGTCCGCGCGACAGGCGCAGTGGCTGGCGTGGTCGAAGCGGCTCCTTCGGCGCACGGCGCCGTCGCTGCTCGCCGCCGCCATCCGCGGCAGAATGCAGCTGCGCGGAGCGACGACGCAGGAGTCGACACACACGACGCAGGAGCTGACACGTCTGCTGGACGCGATCGAGCACGCCGATCTCGTCGTCGCCTGCGGCCAGGGTGGGTTGACCGACCACGCCGTGTGGCACGCCATCGCGATGCTCGACATCGCGGACATGGCGATGCGGCGCGGCACGCCGGTCGCCTTCCTCGGTCAGGGGATCGGTCCGATGCGCAACAGCCACCTCCGCGCCGTGGCGAAGGACATCCTGCCGCGCATTCCGCTCATCGCGTTGCGCGAGCAGCGTGGCGGCCTTCCACTTCTCCACGCATTGGGCGTGAACCGCTCGCACGTGATGGTGACGGGTGACGACGCCATCGAGCTCGCATACGAGGCACGTCCAGCGATGCCGGGCAGTGCCATCGGCGTGAACCTCCGCGTCGCTGCATCGGCGGCCACCGACGCGAGCCTCATCGATCAGCTCCGTCCCATCGTGCAGGCGAGAGCCAGTGCGTACCGCGCCGCACTGCTTCCCATTCCCATCGCGCGCAGCGGACCCACTCCCGATGCGGCGGCCATTCGCGAGCTGCTGGCGGGGTACGGTGATCCGACCGATGGCGGCGAACAGCTGGATACACCGCGCCAGGTGATCGCGCAGGCCGGGCGGTGCCGCATCGTCGTTACGGGCGCCTACCACGCCGCGGTCTTCGCGCTGGCGCAGGGGATTCCAACGGTCTGTCTGGCGCGCTCGGCGTACTTCGCCGACAAGATGCTCGGGCTCGCGCAACAGTTTGGCGACGGGTGCGAGGTCGTGTCGCTCGATGAGCCCGACCTGCCCGCACGGCTGGGTCACGCCATCGACACCGCGTGGGCGTCAGCATCACGTGTGCGAGAGCCACTCCTCGACGCCGCGGTGCGACAGATCCGCGCGAGCCACGACGCGTACGAGCGGCTGCACGAGCTGGTGGATGCGTCGATCGCCGCGCACGCATCCCACGGAGGGCGCGATGCTCGCACCGCGTAGCGCTCGCACGCACCGCCCTCGGCGAATACTCCTTGGCGTACCGGTCAAGACGCGCGACCTCGACGGGCACGCGCTGGTCGCGTACCACCTGACGCGCCGCTACGGGCACGAGGTCCTGGTCCAGACGCTACCCGACACGGAGGTCGCGGTGCTGGAGCACGCGTGCGACGCCATCGTGCTCGACTATCTCGGCTGGGAGCCTCGCGCACAGCAGGCACGGCTCGCCAAAGCGATCGGGATGAAGGTCATCGTTCTTCCCACCGCTGGTCTGTACGAGAAGCGCGAGGACCATGCGCGCTCGGCGGGGAAGGACACCGGTGCCGGATCGAGCATCGATTGCTACCTCACATGGGGCGACGATGCCAGAGATGCCGTGCTGGCGTACGGCGTGTTGCCACCCGAGCGGATCCACAGCGCCGGCTGTCCTCGATTCGACCTGTACCACGAATCCTATCGCTCACTCCTGCAGCCGCGAGCGGACTTTCTGCGCCGGCACGGGATCGATGATCCGGGTGCGCCTGTCGTCCTGTGGGCGACGAGCACCAACCACTTCATGCGCAATCATCGGACGCTCGAGCGCGCGGGCCGTGCGCTCGGCAGGATCCCCGCAGCGGAGACGCGCGCGCAGATCGAGGATGAGCGGACACAATTCACCGAGCATTCGCGCCTCGTGCTCGCCCTCGCAACGCGTCACCCGGAGTGGTCCATCATCATCAAGGTGCACCCGCTGGAGTGGATCAACCCATATCTGTCGCTGCCGGAGCAGGCGCCGAACATCCACCTCGCGTTCAACGCGCCCATTCGCGATTTCCTCGCGCACTGTGACGTGCTCCTCCAGCGCGGCTGCACGACCGCCACGGAAGCCTGGATGCTCGGTAAGCCGGTGCTCGAGCTCGCCATGGGTCGCTACCATGGTGCGACACCGGTCGAGCACGTGCGCGGCAACCATGTCGTCACGAGCCTGGAGGAGACGGAAGAGGCCATCGGATGCTATCTGGCCGGCATGCCGGTGTCGGCCGAACGACAGCGTGCGCGCGATGCGTACCTGACGCACATGTACAACGGCATCGATGGCCGCGCGAGCGAGCGGTGTGCGGCGCTGATCGACCGCGTGCTCTCGCCACCCGCCTACAGCGATGCCGATCAGGCATCGGTGCGCGCCGCCGCGCGTGCAGCGCTGGCGCATTGGAAGCGCGCCGAGGACGCGCGCATCGTGAACCGGTTCAAGGACGCGTTCGGCATCTCCCGGCGGCGATCGCTGCGGTTCTGGAGGCCATGGCTCCGACGCGAGGCGCGGCCCAACGCGGGACGGTTCAGTGCGAAGCCGGCGATCACGCCTGACGACGTGAGCGAGCTGTACCAACGATACGATCGAATCCACATCACTGCGCGGGCGGCGGGTCGCTGCAGCGATACCGTCACCGCGCAGCACGGCAGCGGGGAGCAGGCATGAGTCGACGGGTCGAGCAGACGCTCCGTCCGACGTCGGCGATCGCCGGTCACGTGCGTGTCGCGCGGGCGGCACTGCTGGCCGAAGCCAGCGCACTGCGACGGGCCGCCGTGCGCCTGAACGGGACGCTCACGCGCGCCGTCGACATCATCATCGATCACGACGGGAAGGTGGTGGTGACCGGTGTCGGCAAGTCGGGACACATCGGCCAGAAGATCGCGTCGACCTTCTGCAGCACGGGGACGCCGGCGGTGTTCCTGCACGCCGGCGAGGCAGCGCACGGCGACCTCGGCATCTGCGCACCGGGCGATCCGACCATCCTGATCTCCAAGAGCGGCACGACGTCCGAGCTGCTGCGGCTGCTCCCGATGTTGCGCGACGTGGGTGCGCCGTTGATCGGCATCGTCGGGAACGTCACGTCGCCGCTCGCGCAGGGCGTGGATGTGATCCTCGACGCCAGCGTCGCCCGCGAGGCCGATGCGCTCGACCTCGCCCCCACCTGCAGCAGCACGGTCGCGCTCGCGCTCGGCGACGCGCTGGCGGTCGCGCTCATGCAGGCCCGCCACTTCAGCGACCGCGACTTCGCGCGCACTCATCCCGCGGGGCAGCTCGGGCGCAACCTCTGGCTGCACGTCGCGAGCGTGATGCACCAGGGCGATGCGGTCGCGTGGGTGTCGCCCGGCGATTCGCTGCGACAGGTGGTGATCGCGATGACCGAGCGCCCGCTGGGCGCCGCGTGCGTGATCGGCCATGCGGCGAGCCTGATGGGGATCATCACCGATGGCGACATCCGCCGCGCCCTGCAGATGTACGAGGACATCCGTCCGCTCACCGCGGCCGATGTCATGGTACCCGACCCGATCGTCGTTCGACCGACCGCAACGCTGGGCGAGGCCGCCCGGCAGATGGAGGATCGTCCCTCGCAGATCGCGGTGCTCCCCGTGGTCAGCGAAGATGGCCGATGCCTCGGCGTGCTCCGACTGCACGACATCTATCAGGCCAGCATGAGCTGAACGACGTCGCGCACACCGTGCGCGCGCCGGAGGGATCGCCATGTCGATGTTGGACGCACGCGATCGATCGTGGAGCTGGATCGTCCGCCACGGCATTCTGCCGATCGGGGACCGCCTGTTCGGGCAGCGCATGATGCAGCGGCTCGCATTGCTGGAGCGCGCGCAGTGGTGGCCGCCCGAGCGCGTGCACGCCCAGCGCGATGCCGCCGTGCGCGCGCTCCTCCGCACCGCGTACGACGAGGTGCCGTTCTACCGGCGGATCATGCGTGATGCGGGTGTGACCCCCGCGGACATCACGGGCGCGCCGGATCTCGCGCGGCTGCCCATCGTCACCAAGGACATGATGCGCGCTGCCTACCCGCACGACATGGCGCGGCGCACGCGCTTTCGTCCGTACGAGGTGTCCTCCTCCGGCTCCACGGGTGCCAACTTCGTCGTCCTCGAGGACAGCGAGACCGCGGGATGGTGGCGCGCGTCGCTCTTGCTCGCGTTCGAGTGGGCGGGGTGGCGCATCGGCGAGCCGCACATGCAGACGGGGATCATGCTCCGCCGCACCGACGGACGCGCGCTCAAGGACCACCTCCTCCGCTGCCACTACGTGTCGGCGTACGATCTCACCGACGCGCATCTCGACGCCGCGCTCGCCGCGCTCGAGCGGCACCGGCTCATGCACCTGCGCGGCTATCCCGGGATCCTCTACCATCTCGCGCGTCGCGCGATCGAGACGGGGTGGAACCGTCCGCTGCGCTCGGTGGCGACGTGGGGCGACACGCTCTTCGCACACTACCGCGAGACGATCGAGCGGGCCTTCGGCACGCGCGTCTTCGATCTGTACGGTATCGGCGAAGGGATGCAGATCGCGGCGCAGTGCGGCAGCGGGCAGCGCTATCACGTGCACGCGCTCGACGTGGTCGTCGACGTCGTCGACGATGCGGGCGAGCCCGTGCGGCCCGGCGTCCCGGGCCATCTCATCCTCACCCGGCTGCACCCCGGCCCGATGCCGCTCATCCGCTACCGCGTGGGCGACATCGGCATCGTGCGCGACACGCCGTGCGCCTGCGGCCGCGGCTTCGATGTGCTGGAGAGCGTGCAGGGGCGCGACACCGACATCGTGCTCACACCGTCGGGCAACCGCCTGATCGTGCACTTCTTCACCGGCGTGCTCGCGTCCTTCACCGAGATCAGCGCCTATCAGGTGGTGCAGACGGAAGCGGATGCGATCGCCGTGCGCGTGGTGCCGGCGCAGTCGTTCGGGCCGGAGACGCGCGATCGCATCGTCGCCCGTCTCCGCGAGAAGGGCGCGACCGAGCTGCGCATCGACGTCGAGCCCGTCCGCGAGATCCCCGTCGCGCCGTCGGGGAAGCGGCGCTTCGTGATCAGCGACTACGCCAGGCGACACTACGCGGCGGCGCAGCGTGCGCCGTCCCGCGCTGCCTCACACCACTCCAGCACTCCGACCGGGAGGTAACCCATGCGATCGCTCATCACAGGCGGGGCCGGCTTCATCGGATCGCACGTCGCGCACGAGTGTCTCGCGCTCGGCCACGAGGTCGTGGTGCTCGACGACCTGAGCGGCGGCTTCGAGGACCAGGTGCCGGACGGCGCCTCCTTCGTGCGCGGCAGCGTCACCGATCACGCGCTCGTCGCTCGGCTCTTCGACGAGTACGAGTTCGACTACGTCTACCACCTGGCCGCCTACGCCGCCGAGGGGCTGTCGCACTTCATCCGCCGCTTCAACTACACGAACAACCTCATCGGCAGCGTGAACCTCATCAACGAAGCGGTACGACACGAGGCGCGCTGCGTCGTGTTCACGTCATCCATCGCCGTGTACGGGGCGGGGCAGCTGCCGATGGACGAAGCGATGGTGCCGCAGCCCGAAGATCCCTACGGCATCAGCAAGTACGCGGTGGAAATGGACCTCCGCGCCGCGCACGAGATGTTCGGGCTCGACTATGTGATCATGCGCCCGCACAACGTGTACGGCGAGCGGCAGAACATCGGCGACCGGTACCGGAACGTGATCGGGATCTTCATGAACCAGATCATGCAGGACTGTCCGCTCACGATCTTCGGCGACGGCGAGCAGACGCGCGCGTTCAGCTACATCGGCGACGTGGCGCCGCACATCGCGCGCAGCCCGATGCATGAGGCCGCGCGCAACCAGGTGTTCAACATCGGCGCCGACGTGCCCTACACCGTGAACGAGCTGGCACGCGTGGTGAGCGAGGCGTTCGGCGTCGAGCCGCGTATCCGGCACCTCCCCCCGCGGAACGAAG
Source organism: Gemmatimonadaceae bacterium (assembly GCA_035687925.1). GTDB lineage: Bacteria > Gemmatimonadota > Gemmatimonadetes > Gemmatimonadales > Gemmatimonadaceae > DASSNR01. The sequence continues at coordinate 6,888 of DASSNR010000145.1, forward strand.
TGCTGAACGCCTACGCGAGCCACGACAAGGCGCGCCGGCTGCTCGGCGCGAGTGCGGCCACCAGTCTCCAGGATGGGATCGGCCGCATGGCGACGTGGGCGCGGAGCGTCGGCGCGCGCCGCGCACGGCCCTTCAGCGACATCGAGGTGATGCGGAACGTGCCGCCCGTGTGGCTGGAGCACGAGATGGACGCGCGCATCGCGCCGCTCGCCGCGCCGGAGGCGCAGGTGGTGTGATGGACGCGCCCCGCACCGCATTGCGACTCACCGTCTGGTGCCTGATGCGCGACCAGTTCGCGCACGTGCGCCCGGTGGAGGAGCACATGGGTGAGCGCGCCCACTTCGTGTACGACGCCGAGTGGGAGCCGGCACGGATGCTCGAGCATCACCCGGACGTGGTGCTGTGCGTGAACGACTTTCACGCCGACGTCGCGCGGTGCCTGGACGTCGCGCATCGCGCACGCATCCCATCGCTCGTGCTGCAGGACGGCATCCTCGAGTGGCGGTGCCAGTACGAGAATCCACTGTTCGGGGCGGGCGGCGGTGCGCCGCAGCATCAGCCGGTGCTCGCGGACAAGATCGCGTGCATCGGACGGCAGAGTGCGCGGCAGATCGCTGCGTGGGGGAACGGCGCGGCGGTCGAGGTGACCGGGATGCCGCGACTCGATCCACTCCTGTCCCGCACGGTCCGGCCGCACCGGCACCCGGGGCGACGTCTCCTCGTGATGACGGCGAAGAAGGCGGGGTTCACGCCGGAGCAGTGCGCGATCACGCTGCGCTCGCTGCGGGATGTGCAGGCGCACCTCGCCACACTCCCCGATGTCGATGTGCTCTGGCGTGTGAGCGACGAGATGGCGGAGGCGCTCGGCGTGGACAATCGGCTGCGCGAGTTCGCGAGTGGTGAGCTCGCCGATCTCCTCGAGCAGGTGGACGCGGTGATCACGACACCGAGCACCGCGCTGCTCGAGGCGATGCTCCTCGGCCGCCCCGTCGCCGCGCTCGACTATCACAACGTGCCGCGCTTCATCCCCACGGCGTGGACCATCAGCGCGCGCGAGCACATCCCGTCCGTCGTCGCCGAGCTGCGCGCACCGTCCGCGCGCAAGATGGCGTTCCAGCGGGAGTGTCTGCGCGACTGCCTGGAGTGCGACACGCCCGCGGCGCCGCGGGTGAGCACGCTGATCGAGCACATGGTGGAGGCCGCACGCTGCGCGCCCCACACGCCGCCCTGGTCGCTCCCCGCGCGCCTGCTGTGCGCGGGTGAAGGGACCAGCCAGCCCACCGCACCGCACGCCTCACTCGCCGAGCTCTACCCGGAGCAACCGGTCTTCGCCGAGTCGGACGTGCGGACGCTGCAAGCGCGCCTGGTCCGGGTGGAGCGAGAGAACGACCGGCTCAAGCGACAACTGCGGCGACGGAGCGTGAGCTATCGCCTGTACCAGCTGGGCCGCTCGCTTGGCGAGCGGATGCATGCGCGGAAGGTGTCCCATGTTCGCGGGTAATCTGATGGGGATCACGCAGAGCGCGTACGATCCCGCGAGTCGGGTGCGTTTCATTCAGTACATCCCGTACCTCGAGCGGGCGGGGTGGCGCGTCTCGCATCGGCCCAACCTTCCTGATCGGCAGTGGCGGAGTTCGCTGCACAACCGGATCGCGCGCGGCGTCCACTACCGCGCGGGGCGCATGGCCATGAAGCTCAACCGGCTGCGCGACATCAGCGATGCCCGCGGCTTCGACGTCATCTTCTGCAATCGCGATCTCGCGGGGAACGGCGTGCACCTCGAGCGCCGCCTGTGGAAGCGTACGCAACGCATCGTCTACGATTTCGACGATGCCATCTTCACCTTCCCGAAGAGCGAGCCCACCGTGCGCTGGATGTGCGAGCACGCGGCGTGGGTGACGCCAGGGAACGCGTATCTCGCCGAGTACGCGCGGCAGTTCAACCGCCACGTGAACGTGCTGCCGACGGTCATCGACACGGACCGCTACACGCCCAAGGTCTACACGGACGCGGCGCCGGACACGCTCGTCCGCGTGGGGTGGTCGGGCTCCGATCAGTCCATTCACACGACGCTCTTCCCGTATCTCCCGCTCCTGGTCGAGGCGCAGAAGGTGCTGCACTTCGAGCTCGTCATCATCTCGAACACGCGCCCCACGCTCCCGGTCTCCGGTCTGCGCTGGAGCTTCGAGCCGTGGACCGCCGCCGGCGAGGGCGCGCTGGGGAGCGTGATGGACCTCGGCATCATGCCGCTGGTGGATGATCCGTTCCAGCGCGGGAAGTGCGGGCTCAAGCTGCTGCAGTACATGGCGGCCGCGCTGCCGACCGTCGCCTCGCCGGTGGGCGTGAACGCGGAGATCACGATCGACGGATGCACGGGTTTTCTCGCGTCGACGCCCGACGACTGGCTCGCCGCGCTCGAGGTGCTCGTCACCTCGCCGCGACGGCGGAGAGCGATGGGCGAAGCGGGGCGTGTGCGGTGCGAGCAGCACTACTCGATTCAGCGCTGGCTCCCCGAGCTGCTCGAGATTCTCGATCACGTCGCCAGGAGCCGAGATGCGTAACGCGATGCGCAGGTCACGCTCGCGGGGACGCCACGCGACGCTCCTCGCGTTCTGGGATTACGACACGCAATGGGGCGGCGATCGCTCGCGTCTCCCGGGCGGGCCCAAGCCGTGGGGGCCGCTCGACTTCGAGTATACGGAGCAGCTGCTCGAGCTGCACGATCGCTACGCGATCCCTGCGTGCTTCGCGGCCGTCGGGGCCGCTGCGCTCCCCGGCGCACGGCCGTATCACGATCCGGCGCAGATTCGCCGCATCCACGAGGCCGGCCACGAGATCGCGAGCCATGCATTCAAGCACGAGTGGATCCCCGGACTCGGTCTGCACGCAGTGCGCACCGTGCTCCGCGACAGCAAGGATGCGCTGGAGCAGTGCATCGGCGCCGCGGTCGTCTCGTTCGTGCCGCCGTACAACCAACCCTTCGACTACGCGCGCGCGGGCTCGATCAGCCTCACCGAGCGGCGCGAGGCGGGACGCGACCGCGTCGATCTGCGCACACTGTGCGAGCTGCTCGCCGAGACGGGATACCTGTTCTGTCGCGTCGCGTATCGACCGATCCACCTGCGCGCGGCCGAGCTGCTGTTCCGGCGCCGGTTCGATCGCCCGCGTCGCGCGATCACCATCGCCGGTGTGATGTGCGTGCGCCTCAACACGCCGTGCGGCTTTGGCGCCCAGTCGACCGCGATGCTGCGACGGTGCGCGGCCAAGGGCGGGATCGTTGCGCTCTACGGCCATCCGCACTCGCTGCACGCCGGCAACGATCAGGATGAGCGCGCGCTCGTGCCGCTGCTCGAGCGCGCATGGCAGCTCCGGCGCGAAGGGAAGCTTCGCATCACGCTGCCACGTCGTCTCGTCTCGCCACCGGACTGACCGATGCGTGTGTGCGTGGTCTCATTCAAGGAATGCTGGCCGGACGCCGCGGGACGATGGTACTCGTTCGGCGGGTTCCCCATCCAGATGGCGGCGATCGGCTCGCTGTTCGATGCGATGACGTTGGTGGTCGTGCGCGGCGAGCCGCGCGCGGGCGCGCTCCCGCTCCCGGCGCAGGCACGCGTGGTCGCGGTGCGCCGCCCCGCGGGCGACGACGCGCGGCGCAAGCTCTCGCTCCTCGCCCACCTTCCTTACTATATGCGCGCGATCGCCCGACCCGTGCGCGACGCGGACGTCGTCCACGTGCCGCTTCCGGGCGACGTCTCATTCCTCGGCATGCTCGTCGCGCTCGCGCTCGGCAAGCGGCTCATCGCGCGCTACGGCGGCTCGTGGGCGACCACGGCGCAGACGACGACGATGAATCGCGTCATCCGCGCGTGCATGCGCCGGTACGCGGGCGGGCGCAACGTCATGCTCGCAACGGGCGAGGGCGACGCGCCGCCCGCGCCAGGGATCTCGTGGATTTTCGCGACCGCGCTGTCCGCCGCGGACCTGCGACGCATCACGCCGCGCACCGACGGCGCACTCGCTCGCCCGCCGCAGCTCATCTACGCGGGCCGGCTCTCGCACGAGAAGGGCGTCGATGTCCTCGTGCACGCGATCGCACAGCTCGCGGGGGAGGGCACGACGCCGATCCCGCGCCTCACCGTCGCGGGCGATGGACCGGAGCGTGCGCCGCTCGAGTCGCTCGCGCGCACGCTCGGCTGCGCGGCGTGCATCACGTTCGCCGGTCAGCTCGATCGCGACGCGCTGTCGCGACAATTGAGCGCGGCCGATCTCTGCGTGCAGCCATCGCGCTCGGAAGGATACAGCAAGGCGTGGCTCGATGCGTTCGCGCACGGCCTCCCCGTGCTCACCTCGCGCGTCGGGGCAGCCGAGCGCGTGATCGGCGGGGACGGCGAGCGCGGATGGCTCGTGCCCCCGGATGATGTGCCGGCGCTCACCGCGACACTCGCCCGTGTGCTCGGCGGCGGCATCGAGTGGGCGGCGCTGCGACGGCGGTGTCGAAGCTACGTGGAAGGACGCACCGTGGACGCGTGGGCGCGTCGCATCGCCGAGCGGTGCGCCGAGCAGTGGCGCGAAACGTCGATGGCCCGCGGCCGGGTGATCGCATGAGCACGGCCGCTCGTCCCGCATTCGGCATCGCGCCAGCCGCGCGCTCGCGGAAGGCAGCGCTCTCGCCCATCGACACATGGGCGCGCGCGGCGATCGTGTTCATCCTCCTCGTGTGGGGCGCGAGCTTCTCCATCGGCTTCGGCCACTCGCTCGCGATCCTCACCGCGCTCGGCTACGTCGCGGTCATCGTCGGCATCTATCAGCCATCGATCGGCGTGCTCGGGATCGGACTCCTGTGCACGCTCGACAGCGTCGCCCGCATCTTCGTCTACAGCGGCGCCGATGGGAACGGACCGCTGCCGTGGAACACGTTCAACTACTGGCTGTTCGCGGTCATGCTGCTCTTCAGCCCGTTCCTGCTCCGACTGCGCGATCTGCACATGCGCACGCTCGAGCTGTTCGTCGCGCTGCTGAGCGTGCAGCTCCTCATCAGCCCGTCGTTGCAGGAGGGGCTGCAGCACGTGGTCGGCATTGCGTCGGTGTTCGGCATGATGGTGTACTTCGCGCGTGTGAAGCACGACCGGCGCGTGTGGTACTGGCTCGGCGTCATCTGCGGCCTGCTCGGTGCCATCGGCACGCTCGTCTTCCTCGTGCTCCGGCATCGCCTGCCGTACGTGAACCCGAATACCTGGTCGTACCTGCCGCTCACGGCGCTGTTCGCGATCTGCATGGCGTTCCCCCTCGTGCGCGGCGTCGGCCGCGCGCAGCTCGGACTCGCGCTCCTCGCGAGCGCGAATCTGATGTGGGTGCTGCTCAGCGCGAGTCGCGGTAGCATCCTGCTCGCGATCTGCTGCGCGGTGTATCTGATGCTCGAGCTGCGCGGGATGGGGCGCCGCTCCATCGTCCTCGGACTCGCGGTGATCGTGGCGCTCGTGACGTTCGCGGAGTTCCCCGCGCTGCGCGAGCACACGTTCCACCGCGTCGACAAGCTGCTCGATCCCAGCTACTCGATGGCGCAGCGGACGAGCGGGCGATCCGATCTCGTCCTCGGTGCCTGGGAGATCTTCCGCGAGCATCCACTCGGCGTCGGCACAGGCGGCTTCTCCGTCGCGTGGGCGGAGCTGGGACAACACGCGGGGACATCCGGCTTCGGGCGGTGGGAGGAGAAGCAGGCGCACTCGGGGTGGGCGAAAACGCTTGCCGAGAACGGACTGCTCGGCGTGCTCCTGCTCGCGAGCTTCGTGGGCTCGTACCTCGCGATCGGCGTGCGGCTGCGCACGCGCTACGCGTTCCTGTTCGGCGCGCTGGTGAGCACGGTGCTCGCCGCCGCGTTCGTCTCGACCGAATTCCAGTCGAAGGGGTTGTGGATGCTCGCTGCGGGCGCCGCGACACTCCTGCAATGCCGATGGGCGCGACGTGCCCCGCAGCGGATGCGCGGACGCACTCGCCTGCGCGCACCCATCACGGCGCGGATGAATGGACGGACCAATGGCGCGACACCCGATGCGTCCGATGAGCCCACGACGCATGCGTGATGCCGACTCGCTGCGCGTCGCCCTGGTCGCGGGTACGCTCACCCTCGGCGGCGCCGAGAAGCAGCTCGTCTACATGGCGCGCGCGTTGCGCGATGCGGGCGTCACGGTGCACGTCCTGTCACTCACGCGAGGGGAGCACTTCGAGCGGGCACTGCGCGCGGAGGGGCTCGTGCCGCGATGGATCGGGCGGCACGCGTCACCGCCGCTCCGTATGCTCGCCCTTGCCGCCGCGCTGCGCGATTTCCACCCGCACATCGTGCAGGCCGGGCACTTCTACACGAACCTGTACGTCGCGCTCGCCGCACGCGCCGTCGACGCGATCAGCATCGGCGCCATCCGCAACGACACCTGGCATGAGCTCGAGGGGAACGGGCGCTGGGGACGCGCGCTCCTGCGGGCGCCCGCGGCGCTCATCGCCAACTCGTACGCGGCGAAGCGCAACGCCGAGCGGGTGGGGCTGGACGCGAGCGCCGTCCACGTGGTGCCCAACGTCATCGATCTCGCCGAGCCGTCAGCGTGCGCGCCGCAGGATGGGCCGTCGCATGCGCCATCGCCGCGTACATCCGAGGGCGACATCATGGTCGCCGGCATCGCGCGACTGGTGCCAGCCAAGCGATTCGATCGATTTCTCGCGGCGCTCGCTCTGGCGCGCCGGGAGGTGCGTACGCTCACCGGCGTGATCGGCGGCGACGGGCCGGAGCGCGATCGCCTGCAGATGATGGCCGCATCGCGCGGCCTTTTCCCCGCCGGCGTGCGCTTCGTGGGTGCCGTGGATGCGAGTGCGCTGCTGCATCGCGCGGACATGCTGCTCGTGACATCGGAGCATGAAGGGTTCCCCAACGTCATCCTCGAGGCAATGGCCGCCGGTCGTCCGGTCATCACCACACCGGCCGGCGATGCCGGCGTCGTGGTGGAGGACGATGCGACCGGCTACGTGGTGCCGTTCGACGACGTGTCGGCGATGGCCGAGCGGATGGTGCGCCTCGCGCGATCCCCGCGACTGCGCGGTGCGCTCGGCGCTGCGGGGCGCGCGCGCGTGGAACGCTGCTACAGCTTCGACCGGTTGGCCGCATCGCTGCTCGACACCTATCGCGACATCGCCGAGCATCATCATCACCGCCGAGTGTGCGATGCGCTCGCGAATTGATGCACGAAGGGGCGAGCATATCGCCCGCCCCTTCGTTCACTACTGGTCCGTCATGCTGCTCGCATTACTTGGGCAGCACGACGAAGGCCTGGAACTCGGTGCCGGTGCTCTCGGCGGGCCGATCGGTCGCCCCCCAGGGCGGCGTCATCGTCACCGGGCCCATCGGCAAGCTGACGCTCCCGCCCTGATACGTCCCGCTCACCACCGG